>JBATYU010000662.1:0-9873 GCA_049674245.1 Bradyrhizobium sp.
CCGTAGCGATCGACGATGCCATCCTTGAGGTTATTGCTCTCACCCGTGCGGAGGCCGCAAACAATAGCGTGTCGGTGCGGACGCAATTTGCGGAGGGCTTGCCGCGTGTCCAAGGCGATCGGGTCCAACTGCAACAAGTGATGCTGAACTTAGTCGTTAACGCCATTCAGGCCATGAGTGGTATTGGGGAACGCGCGCGCGAATTAGTGATCGGCATCGATGCCGACCCGTCCGAAGGTGGCGTGCGCGTCGGGGTGCGGGACAACGGCCCGGGGCTGAGCCCGGAGAGCCTCTCGCGTCTGTTCGAGCCATTCTACACGACCAAGCCCGACGGCATGGGCATGGGCCTATCGATCTGCCGCTCGATCATCGAAGCCCATGGTGGGCGGCTGTGGGCGATCCCGTGCGAACCGCAAGGTGCTCTCTTTCAGTTTACGATTCCTGCCACCTGAGCGGACGGATCGTGATCGGGTCGATGTCGCTCTTTGGACCCAACGCGGACAACCCCGATCTGTCTTGCGACCTCGAAGAACGGCGAGACAGCGCCGCTCGCCCTTTTCGACCAGCAATAGCCAACCCGCCGCCCAAGGCCTGATCGGAAAAAAGTAGGTTTAGCCTCGTCGAGAGGTTAGGATTTAGAGTGGCCCGCTCGCCTTTCTCAGGAGGTTCGACCATGGCACGGCACCTTTTCTTCGCGATCACCCTCATAGGCACCGGAGTGCTCCTCAACTCACCGGCCGAAACAGTGACAGCCGCGCGATGTGAGGATCGAGCCGCAAATTGCGTGGGCACATGTGTCAACCCCACTGGTGGGACCAATCAGAACAAATGCATGCGCTCCTGCGACCGGCAGGTCGCCAGATGTTTGATACGCGCGTATGACGCGACTCAGCGAGATTGGCGGTGACGGGATCGAACCGCCGACATCCACTGAGCTAACGCACACGGTCGACGAGGTTGGCCCGCAGATCGCTATCGCGGTGGAAGCAATCCAAGTCGCGCTTTGCAGCACGGCCGTTCCGGCTCGCGAGCGGCGGTCAAGGCCCAGATTCGGAGCAACGACCAAATTGGTACGGCTCGTACCAATTTCGGCTCCGCGTAGGCACGCCGATCTCTCCGTCCTTTTTGAACGTGCTGCCGATTATTTGGATAGGCTCTTGCACAGTGAGAAGCCCGGCAATTTGCTGTGCCCTGCAAGAGCTTGCTTCAGCGCAAGGGGGCGGAGGCGGGCCAACTGATTTGCCCGACGTCGGGCAAATCAGTGCTCGATTTTTTGCGAACTGGCCTCGCCAGCCGGCCTCTTAGCCTGCGAATCTGTATGCGCGCAAAGGCCGATTCCGGTCGACAATTCAGGCACTTGGATCGTTCGCCCGCCCGCGGCCAAAATTTGACTTCCGTTTTTCAGAAATGTGTGATAGTCTTGGCGCATCCCGTGCCCACCAGAGGGGCGCTTCGCGACCGTCACGAGTGTCGGGCGCGGGATGCGATGGACGCAACGCATCGTCAGACGTGCGATGCTGATTGCGGACGGCAAAATCGTGTGGTCCTGACACCCCGACGCTGGTGTCAAGCTTGCGGAAGATGATCCGCGGGCGACGGTGGCCAACAAGCCGGCGCACCAGGGAGAGCACGTATAAGCCGTTAAAACCGTCGCGCAGGGAATGTCGTGATGTTTCGGCGTACCTGTAGTGACGAACTCGTGTGCTTTTTGCATTCGCACGCGAGGCTGCGGGCGCGCAAAACGCCCGGCATTCCCTGCGCCCTCTGTTCTTTCGAGGGGCAATGACGATGCATCACCCGGGCATTTCGTGCCGCGGGAATGCGGAGTCGCATCCTCGTGGCCGTTTGAAAATTGAATCGGAAATCAATCACGTCATTCCGGGGCGCGTCGAAGACGCGAACCCGGAATCTCGAGATTCCGGGTTCGATGCTTCGCATCGCCCCGGAATGACGGCGGGTCTAAATGTGCCCCATCATCCGCCGCTCCCGCGCATAGCGCACCAGCGCGACAAAGCGATAGAGGCCGTGCACAAATTTGCCGTAGGGCATGGTGATGAACAGCGCGAACACCACGCCGAGATGCAGCGCCAGTAGCGGCCCCATCGCCGCCGTATCACGCAGCAGCAACAGGGCGATGCCGCTAAGACTGGTCAGGAACAGCATCAGGATGAAGGCTGTATCCATGCCGGTGCGTGCCTGATCCGCGAGGCCGGGGTCGCGTCGCCACTTCGCCGCGAATAATCCCGCGGGTCCGATCAAAAGTCCGATGCCGCCGAGCGTTCCCAGCACCACCGGCAGGTCCCACCAGGCATAGGGCGCCTCGCGCGCCAGCAGAAAATGATAGAGCGTCGCCACGCAGGTCGCGGCGAAGCACAACAAGAATCCGTAGAATGTCAAATGGTGATAGATCTTGCGGTGGTCGGTCGGGCGTTCGTCCTCGTTGAAACAGCCGACGCCGCCGCCGTCGAGATAGCGCAAGTTCCCGGCATCCCGGATCGCCTGCCATAGCGAGGGCGCGTCGGCTCGCATGCCCACGGGCTCGCCGATATCGCGCCAGAAGGCGCGCACGCCCATCGCCAATGCGACGATCGCATAGAGCAACGCCGCGCTGAACAGTACCGCCATCGCGTGATGCGGCATCAGCGCATAGAACGCGCCGGGGCCGGTGTGAATGCCGTGCAGCGCCCTCGGTTCGTTGAAGACGGAAAAGCCGAAGATGAAGGCTGCGACGCTGAGCGAGGCGATCAAGGTGATCGCAACGCCGTTGTTCTCGAACAGCCCCGCGCAGGCACGTGGCCAGGCATAGGCGGCATAGGATTCGGCGCGCGCGATCGCGAACGTCTTCGGCACGTTGACGTCGAATTCATGCGGTGGCGAGAATTGGCAGTCGGCATAGCAGGCGCCGCAGGCATGGCAGAGGTTGGCAAGATAATTGAGGTCGCCGTCGGAAAACGAGCGGCGCATCTCCATCGCCGGAAATACCGCGCACAGGCCTTCGCAGTAGCGGCACGAATTGCAGACCGTCATCAGACGGTCGGCCTCCCAAAGAATTTTAGTTCCGTGCATGTTGCGCCGCTTCCCGTCCGGCGATCCGCCCGAACACGCTGCCGATGGTCATGCCGATGCCGGCCGCGTAGCCCTTGCCCAGCACGTTGCCGGCCATGATCTCGCCGGCGGCGAACATGTTGGGCGAAGGCTTGCCGTCTTTCATCAGCATGCGCGCCTGTCGGTTCACGCGGGTGCCGAGATAGGTGAAGGTGATGCCGGGCCGCACCGGATAGGCGTAATAAGGCGGCGTCTCGATCTTTCGTGCCCAGTGGGTTTTCGGCGGCGTCAACCCCTCGGTGCGACAATCGTCGAGGACGGTGTGATCGAAGGTGCCCGGACGGACCGCGGCGTTGAAATCGGTGACGGTCTTTTCGAGCGCAGCCGGGTCGAGCTCGAGTTTTTGGGCGAGCTCCGCTACCGACTGAGCGCCGATCGGCGGAAACAGCGTCGGCATGAAACTCGTCACCACCGTCGAGTCGAAGATGATGTAGGCGATCTGGTCCGGTTGCGCCGCGACTAGCCGGCCCCAGATCGCATAGCGTTTCGGCCAGATGTCCTCGCCCTCGTCGTAAAAACGCTCTGCGTGCTTGTTGACGACGATGCCGAACACCACCGAATCATGGCGGGTGATGATGCCGCCGTCGAATTTCGGCGCGCGCGCGTCGATCGCAACCGCGTGGCATTGGGTGGGATCGCCGACCTCCTGCACGCCTTTGGCGAGCAGCATTTTTAGGATCGAACCACGGTTATAGGGCGTGCCGCGGATCAGGAAATTGTCGGCGGCCTCGCCCCAGTACTGTTTCAGCCATTCGATGTTGGCTTCAAAACCGCCGGCGGCGGCGACCAGGGTCGCGGCGGTCACTTTCGCGCGGCCATCGCCTTGCTTCAGTGTGGCGGAAAGAAACATGCCGTTGTCGATTTCGAGGTCAAGCACTTCGGCCTCGTAGAGGATGTCGACGCCGAGCCGCTCGGCGGTGAGGTAGAGCGCATTCAGCATCGCCCGGCCGCCGCCGAGGAAGAACGAATTGGTGCGGCCGAGGCTCAAGGTGCCGCCGAGCGAGGGCTGCCAGCGCACGCCCTGTTCGACGATCCAGTTCAGGATATCCTTGGACTCGGAGATCATGTAGCGCGCCAGTTCCTCGTCGGTCTGGCCCTCGGTGACGAGCAGCAGGTCTTCCCAGAATTCCTGCTCGGGATAGGGCCCGGTCAGGATCCCGGTCGCCGCGTCATGGGCGCAGCGCATGTTGCGGGTGTGGCGGGTGTTGCCGCCGCGGTAGAACTTTGGCGCGCCTTCCAGAACCAGCACCGAAGCGCCGGCCCGCCGCGCGCTGATCGCGGCGCACAGCGCGGCATTGCCGCCGCCGATCACCAGCACGTCGAACTTGCGATTCAAATCGACCATGCCGTCTTGTTAGCTGTGGTTGCGTGGAAATCAAACCGGACCAGGCGATGGCCTGGCCCGGCCGTCGTCTCAGGCCTGCTGCGCTGCGACCGCTTGTTCGCGCGCCTCGACCGCTCCGCTGCGGTAGATCACGACTGCGGCGATGAAGCCGCTGGCGGCCGCGCACATCAGCCAGAGTCCGGGCGAGGCCTTGTCGCCGGTCATTGCGGTCAGCTTCAATGCCGCAAACGGCGTGAAGGTGCCGAACAGGGCTGCGGCAAGGGCAAAGGCCAGCGAGAAGCAGGTGGTGCGGACATGCTTCGGCACAATTTCAACGAGCGCGCCTAGCATCGTGCCGCTGTAGACACCGAAATAGAGCGAAAACATCATTCCCACGACCAGCAACTTGCCGAAAGTCGGGGCGGCGGTGAGCCAGAGCAGCGCGGGATAGGCGGTCACGAAAGACAGGCCCGCAATCGCCATCAATACGGGCTTGCGGCCGACACGGTCAGACAACGCGCCGCCGACCGGATTCCAGATGAAGTTGGTCACGGCAACCAGAAGGGTGACGAGCAGGGCGTCCTGGGCAGGCAGATGCAGCTCTTTGCCAAACGACGGCGTAAAGACGGTGACGAAGTAGAACGTCACGGTGGTCATGGCCGCCAGCATCATTCCAAGAAGGATGATGCGCCAATTCACCGCCGCTGAAGCAAACACTTCCGAGGTTGTCGGATGCTTCTTCATGGCCAGAAACTCGGGCGTTTCTTCCAGCGTCCGGCGCAGCACGAAAATGACGGGAATGATGAGGCAGCCGACGAAGAACGGAATGCGCCAGCCCCATGCCGCGATAGTGGACGCCGGCATCGATTCGTTGAGAACATATCCGATGATCGCCGCGACGAAGATCGCGACCTGCTGGCTCGAAGACTGGAACGAGGTGTAGAAGCCCCGGTTGCCGGGCGTGGCAATCTCGGAGAGATAGACCGATACGCCGCCGAGCTCCACGCCGGCAGAAAAACCTTGCAACAGGCGGCCGATCAGCACGATGACCGGCGCGGCAACGCCGATCGTGGCATAGGTCGGACAAATCGTGATGACCACCGTGCCCATCGCCATGATCGTCAGCGTGACGATCAGGCCGAGGCGGCGGCCGATCCGGTCGATATAGGCGCCGAGCACGATCGCGCCGACCGGGCGCATCAACGCGCCCAGCCAGAACACGCCGAAAGTGTTGAGCAGCGCGGCAGTCTCGTTTTCGGACGGGAAGAACGCCTTGGCGATATAGGGCGCGTAAAAACCGAACAGGAAGAAATCGAATTGCTCGAGGAAATTGCCGCTGGTGGCGCGCAGAATGGCACCGATGCGCGATTTGATCTGCGGCGTTTCGGAACTGCCCGGCTGCGACATGAACGCATCCCCCCATGTTCGATGCGGCCTTTGCGGAAAAATGCATCTCGCCGGCCGGCTGACTTGTTTGAGCATGATCCCGAAAACCGGTTCCCACTTTTCCGGATCATGCTCTGGCGTAGCCGGGCAATGTGCCATGCCGGCGCGGCGCGACCAACCGCAAATCTTTGGTTCTGTGGGTAAAAGGCAGGCGGCTTTAGGATTTGCTCTGGGCGGAGGTAGAGGCGGAGGCGACCAGCCATTGCCGGAGTGCCTGTAGTTTCGGCGAATCCGCGCGCGCCTCGGGCGAAACCAGATAGAACCCGGCGTCGGCCGGCAGTGCGATCTTGAAGGGAACCAGAAGCCGCCCCTTGGCGATATCGTCCTGGACGTAGGACGTCCGCCCCATGGCGACGCCGAGGCCGTCGATCGCCGCCTGCACGGTCATCAACATCAGGTCGAAGGTGACACCCGGCTGCTTTGAAATATCCGTCGGCAGGCCGGCGGCCGTCAGCCACAGCCGCCAATCGTCGCTATTGGTGTTGCTGGTGTGCAGCAGCACATGGTCCTTCAGGTCCTGCGGGCATTGCAGCGGCTTGTTGCCGTTGACGAGAGCCGGACTGCATACCGGAAACAGCTCGTCCGCCATCAGCCAGTCGGCGCGCACGCCTGGCCAATGGCCGCGGCCATAGCGGATCGCGGCATCGACATTGTCGCGCTGGAAATCGACCAGGCTGGGGGACGTGGTGATGCGGACGTCGATGCCCGGATGCGCCTCCTGGAAAGCGGAAAGCCGCGGCAACAGCCATTTTGCGGCGAGCGAGGCCAGCGTCGAGACCGTCAGCACATGGCCGTCGTCCTTGCGCAACAGCCGGTCGGTCGCCAGCCGCAAATCGTTGAACGCGGCGTGCACGCCGGGAAGGTAGTCGCGGGCTTCTGGGGTCAATTCGAGCGCGCGGTTTTGGCGGACGAACAGGCGAATTCCCAGTTCCTCCTCCAGCCGCCGGATCTGATGGCTGATCGCGGTTTGGGTGACGTTCAGCTCGGATGCGGCCTGGGTGAAGCTCAAATGTCTCGCTGCGGCCTCAAAAGCCCGCAACCCGTTGAGTGAAGGCAGCCTGGCGCTCATGTCTCCGCTCTCCGCGGATCCCCTCAAATGCATGACTTTACATCATGCGAAGCAGCACAAAGTGTCGTTTGTCGTAAGGCCTGAACAGACAGATATTGGCGTCAACAAGTTAGTTATAGGAGCTGAAAATGTCCACCTGCACACACGAAACGATGACAAATAATCATGATTCGGGACTTTTCGCCTATCTCAGCGAGACCTTCCACACCTGGCGCGAGCGGGCGCGGCAGCGGCGGGAACTGGCGCAATGGACCGAGCGTGACCTCCACGACGTCGGGCTGTCGTGGAGCGACATCGTTCACGAGGCCGAGAAACCCTTCTGGCGGGCTTGAATAGCAGCCAGGCCGGCGTCGCCTGCGACGGGACGCCGGCCGTCTTGTTTAGAGATTTGATGGAAGCATGCCATGACCACCCTGCGTTTCGACGATCTCCGGCAATATTCCGACGTTTTGCGCTCGCGCAGCGGCAGCCCGGTGACGGTTCGCTTCGTCGAGCCGCGCGACGCCGAGCAATTGCAAGACTACTATCGCTCGCTCTCGGCCCGCTCGCGCTACAACCGCTTCCTCGGCGCCATGAGCGAGCTGTCGAAAGCGCAACTGGACCATTTTATCAAGATCGGCGAAGGCGAGAGCTTCACCGTTGTCGCCACCATGAACATCGACGGTTTTGAGACCATCGTCGGCGAGGCCCGCTACGCATTCGACACCGGAAGTTTCGAATTCGGTCTTTCGATCGACGACCGCTGGCAGGGCCATGGCATTGGTTCAGCGCTCCTGAAGAACCTGGAATGCCGCGCTGCCGCGTTCGGCGCCGAGCGTCTGTTCGGCGACACGCTGCGTTCCAACGAGGTCATGATCGCGCTGGCCGGGAAATCCGGCTACGCGTTCACACACAATCCGGACGACTGGAAATTGGTGCGCTTCGAAAAGCACATCGACGTCGAGCCCAGGGACATTCCCTGTGCGAGCTGGAAGCTCGCCGCCGCCTCCCGCCAGGCCTCTCCCGTCCTGGTCGCAGGCTGATAAACTGGAGCCCGGTTCTGATCGAACCGGGCTGTTTTTCTCTTCGGTCGATCAAGTCCCCCTGAATATCGCCTTGCGCTTCTCGATAAAAGCCTGCACCGCCTCGCGGTGATCGGCTGTTGTCGTCAGGCGGATCAGGCGCTCGGCCTCGTGGTCGCGCGCGGTCGCGAAATCAAACAGCAAGGCCTCGTCGAGATTGTCCTTCATGTAGCGCAACGCGAGCGTCGGCCCGTCGGCCATCGATTTGGCAAGCGCAAAGGCTTCCGCCTGAAGCCTGTCGTCGGGCACTACGCGATTGAAGAGACCGATCCTCTCGCATCTTTCCGCATCGACCCTCTCGGCGGTGAACATCAGTTCGCGTGCCCGCGCCGTTCCGACCAGCCGCGTCAACAGCCAGGCGATGCCGTAGTCGCCGCTCAGCGCTACCCGCAGATAACCGGTCGAGATGAATGCCGACGCGGCGGCGATGCGGATATCGCAGGCCATGGCGATCGCAAGCCCCGCGCCGGCCGCGGGGCCGGGAAGGGCCGCAATGGTCGGCTTGCGCACCGAGATTAGCGCCCCGGTCAGGAGACGCTGGCGCTCCTGCAAATCGGCGACCTTCTCGTCGTATGACATTTCCATTTTCTTCTTGTCGCGATGGGCGCCCATGCCCTTGATGTCGCCGCCGGAGCAGAACGCCGTACCGGCGCCGGTGATGAGGAGCACGCCGATATCGGGATTCTCGCCGCAGGTCCTGATCATGGTGCGAAGCGCCGGGGTCAAATGATCGGACAGCGAATTCCGCGCCTGCGGCCGGTTCAGCGTGATGACGGCGACGCGGTCGCGGATCGCGCAGAGCAGTTCATCGGTGCCGGTGTCGATTTTGATTTCGTTAGCCGTCATTTTGGATTCCCCGTTTTTGTTGGCCTCCGTCATTCCGGGATGGTGCGCTAGCACCAGACCCGGAATCTCGAGATTCTCCGATGCGCAATTGCGCATCGTAGTTCGCGCTGGCGCGCCCCGGAATGACGGCGCTAAAATTTCTCCACCCAGGGCCGCAGTTCCAGTTCCCAGGTCCAGGCGCTACGCGGCTGCTGCAACACGTTCCAGTAGCTTAACGCAATCGCATCGGGATCGAGCATGGAATCCGGCCGATCGGGCGCCTCGGTGCGAGCCGCGCTGCGGATGCCGCCATCGATCACAAAGTGCGCAACGTGAATGCCCTGTGGCGAAAATTCGCGCGCCATGCTCTGGGCGAGCCCGCGCAGCGCGAACTTACCCATCGCAAACGGCGCCGACTGAGGATAACCCTTGACGCTCGCGGACGCGCCGGTGAACAGGATCGCACCGTGCTCGTTGGGCAGCATCCGCTTTACCGCTTGTTGCGCCACCAGGAAACCGCCGAACGCGCCGACCGCGATCGCATTCGCGACATCCGCGGGCACCAGCTCGACGAAGGCGCCGCGCGCCCGCGCGCCGGCATTGTAGACGACGACGTCAGGCGTTCCGATCTCGCGCTCGACCAGGCCGAACAGCCGCTCGACCGCTTCAGGCTCGGTAGCGTCACAGGCAAAGGCGCGGGCGCCGGTGTCGCTGCAGAGCGCGCCTAGCTTTTCGATCTTGCGCGCGGCAATCGCGACACGAAGGCCTTCGCGCGCGAACAGCCGCGCCAGCGATGCGCTCAAGCCTTCGCCGGCGCCGACGATGAGAGCGGTCTTGTATTTCGGCGTTTCCATAGGCGTATTCCTTGTGATGACCTGTACCTATCTAGGCGCGCAATCCGGCAAGGCAACCTGCTGCTTCCAAAACAGGATCGAGCGCGCTTCTGTCGGGGACTTCTGCATATTTGGTGCGCAGCATGGCAAGCGACCGGGCGTGATATTTTTGCGGTTTTTGGGTCCAGACCTCTTCGCCGAGCGTGACAC
>JBATYU010000663.1:0-3164 GCA_049674245.1 Bradyrhizobium sp.
GCGCTCACCGACGCGCGCGGGATCCTCCTTGCCGAGCTTGAGCCGCCGCTTGATCAGCGCCGGCGCCAGCGGAACCACCGCCAAAGACAGCTTGCGGTAGACCCGCAGCGTCATGGGCAGGGAATTAACCATGCAAAGCCTCTTCCGGGCGACCGACCCGCGCATAGGCACGGCGGGTCGCTTCGTTCAAATTGGCTTCCAACTGTTGGCGGAGTTTTTCCATGGTCGCGGCGTCCGCGTCCGGCGGCACGATGACCTCTTCGATCCCCACCAATGCGCCGCGGCCGAATGGTAAATTGATGGTGGTATGGTCCCAATTACTGAGACGGATGAAACGGCTGGTCGCCATCGCGAAGGGCATGATGGGCCGTCCCGACTCTCTTGCCAGCATGATGATGCCAAGCCCCGCGACCCGGGAACGCTTCGGTACATCGGCGGTCAAGGCGACGTTATAGTTTTCCTGTAGCGCCCGCACCATCTCCTTGAACGCACCGACGCCGCCTTTGCGATGAAACGCCGCGCCGTGATCGCCGGAACCGCGGATGGTGCCGATTCCCAGCCGCTCGGCGGCGATGGCGTTGAATTCGCCGTCGCGGTGCAACGAAATCAGCACCTTGGCCCGATGGCGGTCCTTGGTCTTGATGAAGGGCGTCATGAAGTGCTGACCGTGCCAGAACGCGAAGATCGAGGGCATGCGCGGCTCAACCAGCTCATAGACGTCGGGCGGATCATAGCTGAACTTGTTGGTCAGCCAGACCAGCCGCAGGTACTCGGCCGCGAGCAAACCCACCGCGCGCTGCAGCCACCTGCTGCGCAGCGTATTGCGAAGCAGTCTCTTCAACGGGCCGGCTTCGCGTCTTGTCCGGGGTCGAGCAGCCGGTGGAGATGAACCACGAAATAACGCATGTGGGCGTTATCGACGGTCTGCTGCGCCTTGGCTTTCCAGGCCGCATACGCCGTGGCGTAATTCGGGAACACGCCGACGATCTCGACCTGATCGAGGTTCTTGAACGTGTTGTGCTCAAGGTCGATCAATTCACCACCGATGACAAGATGAAGCAATTGCTGCGGGGCACTGTCTGGCATGGTTGTTTCCCCTAACGAAAGATGCCCGGCAAGCGCAACTTCGAACGACGCCTTTAAGGGTATTCATGGCAACCGGCGACTCCGAAAATGCGAGACGATGCTCGCATGACGTTCGCGTCCCGCCGCCACCAGCACCCCGTGCGCCACTTCCCGCCGATTGTAGAGGATCGTATCGCCGGAAAGTGCAGTCATCCTACCATTTGCTTCCTGCACGATCAAATTTGCCGCGGCAAGGTCCCAGTCCCGGCTTTGTCCGCCCGCAAAAGCCGCATCGAGACTGCCCTGCGCTACCCGGCAGAGCCGAAGCGCCAGCGATCCGATCCGCGGATGCAGCGAAATTTCTCCTCCTGCCCGGTTCAGCCGTTCGACCAGAGGTTTTGGGCCGGCCATGCGGGAAAAATCCATGTCCGCACCCGTTGTCGCCTGTATCGGCACATCGTTGCGCGTCGCGCCCTGCCCGCGCATCGCGAAGAAGAATTCATCGCTGGCCGGGGCGAACACCGCCGCGAGCACCGGCGAAGCCTCCCCGACCAGTGCCGCGCTCACACACCAGTCCTCGCGGCCGGCGAGATAGGCGCGGGTGCCGTCGATCGGATCGACGATCCATACCAAAGGCTTACCGAGGCGCGCCTCGTCGTCAGCGCTTTCCTCCGACAGCCAGCCATAGTCCGGCGTGGCCGATCGCAGTTTGCTCTCCAGGAGATCGTTGACCGCGATATCGGCTTCGGACACTGGCGATGACGTACCCTTGGTCCAGTTCTTCAAATCGGTGCGGAACAGCGATAACGCCAGCCGGCCGGCCTGCCGTACCGTATCTTTCAGCAGCGTAGCTTCGCGCGTGAGAACCTTGGCATCAGGACTTGGCATCAGCGTCCGCCAAGCGTCAATCCTTCGATGCGAACCGTCGGCGCGTTGATTCCAAAACGGAATTCCAGATCGTTGGCCGCGACCATGGATTTGAAGATCTCGAGCAGGTGGCCGGCGATCGTCACCTCGCTGACGGGATAGGTGATCTTGCCATTTTCGATCCAGAAGCCGGACGCGCCGCGGCTGTAATCGCCGGTGACGCCGTTGACGCCGGAGCCGATCAGGTCGGTGACGTAAAACCCCTGTTTGATGTCGCAGATCAATTGCTCCGGCGTGGATTGTCCTGCTTCGAGATGAAGATTATACGGTCCCGGCGATGGCGACGACGACACGCCGCGATGGGCGTGCCCGGTCGTGACAAGTCCAAGCTCCCGCGCGGTCGCGGAATCCAGTAGCCACGAGGTCAGCACACCGGAATCGACGATGGCGAGCTTGTTGACCTTGACGCCCTCGGCGTCGAAAGACTGCGAGCGCAAGCCGCGTCGGCGCAACGGATCGTCGATGATGCGAATATCCTTGGAAAAAAGCTGCTGGCCGAGACGATCCCTCAGGAAGCTGGTCTTGCGCGCGATCGACGCACCATTGATCGCGCCGACGAGATGGCCGACCAGCGATCCGGAAACCCTGGGGTCGAACACGACCGGCACCTTGCAGGTCTCGACCTTGCGCGGATTGGCACGCGCCACCGTGCGCTCGCCCGCGGTACGGCCGACCTTGGCCGGCGGTTCGAGATCGGAAGCATGCGGCGCCGAAGTGTAATCGTAGTCGCGCTCCATGCCGGTGCCGTCGCCCGATATCGCGGTCATCGAGATGCCCTGGCTCGAGCGCAAATACGAACCATGGAAGCCGTCGCTGGTGACGAGCACCATGCCGCCGATCCCCGCGGAAGCCGAAGCGCCGCCGGATTTGGTAACGCCCTTGACGGCAAGTGCTGCGGCTTCCGCCTCGTAGGCGCGGCGTTCCAATTCGGAGGTCGAGGGTATTTTGGGGTCGAGCAGGTCGAGATCGGGAAAGTCGCGCGCCAAGAGCGAGGTATCGGCAAGGCCGACATATTTGTCGTCGGGCGCGACGCGGGCCATGGCGACCGCGCGCTCGGCAAGCCTCGCCACGCCATCGCCGCTGACGTCGTTGGTCGAGACCACCGCCTGGCGCTTGCCCACCAAGACTCGCAAGCCGACATCGTCGCCTTCGGAACGTTCGGATTCCTCGAC
>JBATYU010000664.1:0-1788 GCA_049674245.1 Bradyrhizobium sp.
GTTTCGCCATGCCGCCGTACCCCCAGCACGATGCCGTCGTCGGTCCATTCCATGGGGTGCAGTTTATCGGATTCTGCGAAGGCGTGCAGCCGCCGTCACTGCGTTCCCCGGACGCAGCGCAGCGCCATAAGCGCGTTTACGCGCGTCTTCGACGCGCTATGGCACTTGCGGCGTGGTGCGCTGCTGATCCGGGGTCCATACTCCCGCGCGGTGAGATTGTGGGTCCCGGCTCTGCGGTGCATCGTAAAGGACGCTGCACCGCGTCCGGGACACGAGAGCGCGATCACGCGTTGAACCAGCCCTGCGCGTCGCCGGTAAAGGAAAAATACAGCCCTGCCGCGGTCAGCACGCAGGACACGATCTCGATGCCGCTATCGAGTTCCACGCCGTTGTCGCCGACGATTTGCACCAGCGAGATGACCGACAACACCAATGCCGCCGATAACACCCAGCGCGGCCAGTTCTTGCGCCGCCGCGCGGCCAGCCGTACGAAATAGACCAGCAGCAGGATCAGCCCGCCGGCCGTCAGGGTCGCCATCATGATCATCGATTCCGGCACCTCGGCGCTCGGGGTACGGTCCTGAAATGCGACCGACAGCGCGTCGAGCGACAGCGACAGATAGAGCAGTATTTCAAACCACAGCACGTTCCTGGGCACAGTCATCGAAACGCCGTTCATTCCTAATTATTCCAGATTATTCCTTGGGAAATTCCAGTCCCATTTCCCTGTAGCGATCGGGATCGTCGCCCCAATTCTCGCGCACCTTGACGAACAGGAACAGGTGCACGGGAGCGCCCGCGATCTCGGCGATTTCCTTGCGCGACTCCGCGCCGATCGACTTGATGGTGGCCCCATTCTTGCCAAGCACGATCTTGCGCTGGCTTTCGCGCTCGACAAAGATGGTCTGCTCGATGCGGATGGACTTGTCCTTGCGCTCGGTCCAGCTGTCGGTCTCGACGGTGGACTGATACGGCAGTTCCTGATGGAGCTGTCGGAAAATCTTTTCCCGCGTGATCTCGGCCGCCAGGTGACGCATCGGCGCGTCCGACATCTGGTCTTCGGGGTAGTGAAACGGCCCCGCCGGCACCATTTTCGCAATCGTCTGGCGCAAATCGTCGACGCCATCGCCGGATGGCGCTGAAATCATGAAAGTTCCCGCAAAGCGCAAGCGGTCGTTCGTCGCCTTCGCCAGCGCCAGCAGTTTTTCGCGCGGTACCAGGTCGATCTTGTTGATGACCAGGATTTTTTCGTGATCGACGCTCGCGACCTTGTTGAGGATGGCGTCGGCCTCCTCATCGAGCCCGGCCCTGGCATCCAGCAGCACGCAGACGAGATCGGCGTCATGCGCTCCGCTCCACGCCGTCGACACCATGGCGCGGTCGAGCCGCCGCTTCGGTGAAAAGATGCCGGGTGTGTCGACCAGAATGATCTGAGCATTGTTTTCGATCACGATACCGCGGATCAGCGCCCGCGTTGTCTGCACCTTGCGCGAGACGATCGTCACCTTGGAGCCGACCAGCGCGTTGACCACAGTCGACTTGCCGACATTGGGCGCGCCGATCAGCGCGACGAAGCCGCAGCGGGTGGCACCAGGCGCGGAGGCGCTTACCTCAGCCATCATTGCCGCCGCCGACGCCTTCGCGCTCGATCATGACGGAAGCCGCGACCTTCTCGGCGGCGCGTTTGCTGCCGCCGACGCCTTCGGCAGGCTCAAGCCCCGGCAAATCCACCGCCACGCGGAATTGCGGATCATGATGCGGTCCGGTGCGCTCGACCTCGCGATATAC
>JBATYU010000665.1:0-8685 GCA_049674245.1 Bradyrhizobium sp.
AAGGTTTCGTTCGGGCCAACCGATTTCCCGGCCTTCGCCGGCACCATGGCGGTTGAGCGCGTCGCGACCGGGACGCGCTGGGCCGAGGGGCCGGTCTATTTCCCGGCGGGGCGCTACGTGCTGTTCAGCGACATTCCCAACAACCGCATCATGCGCTTCTCGGAGGATGACGGTCACTTGAGCGTATTTCGCCAGCCGTCGATGAACTCGAACGGCAACACCATCGATCGGGAAGGACGCCTGATCACTTGCGAACATAGCGGCCGACGGGTCACCCGGACCGAACTCGACGGCTCGATCACGATCATCGCCGACAAGTACAACGGCAAGAAGCTGAACTCGCCGAACGACGCGGTTGTCGCTTCCGATGGTTCGATCTGGTTCACCGATCCGGTCTACGGCATCGGCGGCTATTATGAGGGCGTCAAAGCCGACCCCGAGCAGGAAAAGCATAACGTTTATCGGGTAGACCCGAAATCTGGTGACATCAAGGTTGTCGTCGATGACTTCGTGGAGCCCAACGGCATTGCCTTATCGCCTGACGAGAAGAAACTCTATGTCATCGACACCGGCTTCACGGACGGGCCGGACAACCCGTCGCATATCCGCGCGTTCGACCTGGATGTGGGGGCCGGAAAAGTCTCGAAGGGCAAAGTCTTTGCGGAAATGCCCAAACCCAGCATTACCGACGGGATGCGCTGTGACACCGACGGGCGTGTTTGGTGCTCCGTGGGCTGGGGCGATCCGAACGAGGACGGCGTGCGCTGCTACACGCCAGACGGCGATCTGCTGGGCAAGATCCACATACCGGAAACTGTCGCCAATCTGTGCTTCGGCGGTCAGCAACGAAATAGACTATACATCTGCGGCTCGACATCGCTCTATGCGGTGTACACGAGTGCGCAGGGCGCCATGAAGCCATGACTGCTGAAGTGGGCGAATAGGGAGTAGCGAGTAGCGAATAGATATCTTCCATTCGCTACTCGCCATTCGCTATTCGCGTCTTACCTCACCCCGTATTCCGCAACCCCGCCGAAATGCCGTTGATGGTGATCTGGATGCCGCGCAGCAGCTGCTCGTCCGCGTTCTGCGCGCGATATTCCTTCATGAGTTCCACCTGAACGTGGTTCAGCGGATCGAGATAGGGGAAGCGGTTGCGCACCGAGCGTTCCAGCAGCGGATTGCCCTGCAGCAGCCGCTCCTGCCCCATGATGTCGAGCAGCGTTTCGATCGAGGTGTGCCACTCGCGGCGAATGCGTCCAAAAATGTTCTCGCGCAACGCTACGTCGGACACCAGCTCGGCATAGCGCGAGGCGATCGCGATCGAGCTCTTGGCCAGCACCATGTCCATGTTCGACAACAGCATGCGGAAGAACGGCCACTCGCGATAAAGCTCCTGCAGGAACGGCATGCCCTGCTCCGGGTGCTCGGCGACCCAGCTATCGACCGCGCTGCCAAAGCCGTACCAGCCCGGCAGCATCAGCCGGCATTGCGCCCACGAAAACACCCAGGGAATGGCGCGGAGATCCTCGATCGCGCGGGTTTTCTTGCGTGACGCCGGCCGGCTGCCGATGTTCAGCGTCGCGATTTCATTGATGACGGTAGAGCCCCAGAAATAGTCCGCGAAACCTTCGGTCTCATAGACCAGCCCGCGATAGGCCTTGAAGGCCAGCGCCGACAACTGCTCCATCGCCGTCAGATATTCGCGCCGCGGCGCGCTTTGCCGCGGGTGCAGCAGACTCGTTTCCAGCGTCGCGGCGGCAAGTATCTCCAAATTGCTGCGGCCGACCTCGGCATTGGAATATTTGCTAGAGATGATTTCGCCCTGCTCGGTGATGCGGATCTGGCCGTTCACGGCGCCGCCGGGCTGCGCGATGATGGCGTCATAGCTCGGTCCGCCGCCGCGGCCGACCGAACCGCCGCGGCCGTGAAACAGCCTCAAGCGCACACCGTGGCGCGCGAATATTTCAACGAGCCCAATCTCGGCCTTGTAGAGCTCCCAGCCCGAGGTGACGAAACCGCCGTCCTTGTTGCTGTCGGAATAGCCCAGCATCACCTCCTGCACCGAGCCGCGGCTATCCACCAGCCTGCGGTAGTCGTGCAGCGCCAGCATGCGGTCCATGATGCCTGCGCAAGCCTGCAAGTCTTCGATGGTTTCGAACAGCGGCACGATGTTGATCGCGCTGCGGCCGGAGGGGTCGACGAGGCCAGCCTCCTTCAACAGCAGCGCGACCTCCAGCATGTCCGACATGCCCGTGCACATCGAGATGATGCATTGGGGGATCACGTCCGCGCCGTATTTGGCATGCGCCTCGGCGGCGACGTGGAATACCGCAAGCTCCCCGAGCGTCTCCTCGCTGTACTTCACGAAGCTTGAGGTGAGCGGCCGTGCGTTGCGCAGCTCGTTCGACAGCAACGCCACCCGCACCTCCTCGCTCATCGCGAGATAGGAATTTCCGGGCATCGCGGCATCGATCAATTCCGCCACCGTGCGCTCGTGCACGGCGGAATTTTGCCTGATATCGAGACGGGCGAGATGGAAACCGAAACAGTCGACGGCCCGGCGCAACAGCCGCAAGCGCCCACGCGCGATGACGCGCGAGTTGTTCGCGATCAGCGAGCGGTCAAGCACATCAAGATCGGACTTGAACTCCTTCACATTTGCATAGGGCGCGGCCGCGCCGACCGGCCGCCTTTTGGTTTCGACCTCCAGCCTCACGGCGGTTGCGGTGAGCCGGGCATAGATGCCGGAGACGGCCAGCCGATAGGGCTCGCCGCTGCGGTGTGGCGACGGATCGGGTGAGCGCTCGGCAAGCGCGCGCAGCTCTTGCGAGACGTCGACCAGGTGTGCGGCGAGCGACAATTCGCCGCCGAGCGCATGCAGCTCCTCGAGATAGAAGCTCATCACGCGGCTGGACTGCAGGTGCAGCGTACCGCGCATCACTTCGGCCGTGACGAATGGATTGCCGTCGCGGTCGCCGCCGATCCAGCTTCCCATCTGCAGGAACGACGCCAGCTCGCCTGCGGCGCTGTCGCCTTCGTTCAGCCGATCCTCCAGCGCGCAGTGCAGCCGCGGCACCTCGTGCAGGAAGGTGTAGTCGTAGAACGAGAGCCCGTTTTCAACCTCATCGAGCACGGTGAGCTTGGTGCGGCGCTGGAGGTTGGTCTGCCACAAGGTCAGCACCTCGCGGCGCAACTGCTCGTCACAGGCCTCGGCTTCTTCCGGCGTAAGCTGGACCCGCTCGCGCCGGTCCAGCAGCGCGGCAATCTCCATCTCGCGGTCCATCGTGCTCTTGCGGCGGACTTCGGTCGGATGGGCGGTCAGAACTGGGCTGACGAGGGCGTCCTTGAAGAAGCGCCGCAGGTCGCCGGCGCCAAAGCCGGCCTCGCGCGCGTGCTCTAGAGTCCGGGCAAGCGGGCTTACGCGCGGCGCTCCCGCAAGCCCCCGCGCGCGCATCTGGCGGATGTTGTTGTGATCCTCGGCGATATTGGCGAGATGCGAGAAATAGCTGAACGCCCGCACGATGCGCACGGTCTCGGCGATCGACATGCTGTCGAGGATGGTTTCCAGTTCCCGCCGCGCCAGCCTGTCTTCGTCGCGGTGGAACCGGATCGAGGTCTGCCGGATGCGCTCGACCAGGTCGAACACGTCGGCGCCTTCCTGATCGCGCACGGTGTCGCCGAGGATACGCCCTAATAGGCGGATGTCGTTCCGCAGCCGGGCGTCTTCCTCAAGCGCCTGCGCATCCTCGTTGCGATTGGACCGCAATTCGGTGCTGGAAGGCATGCTCTGGGTCGACATGGTGGCTACTCCAGAAACTGCCCCCGCAACCATCAGTGTGCAATTTTTTTGCCGCAGCGCAAGATGAAGATAAAGGCGGGTAGGCCTTCAAATCCTTCGCCCTGCCCACTCCCGGCCTGGACGCGGCTTGCCCGGGTTGCACCGCTATCAGGCGTCGGCGAAGCGCGGCGCGCGCTTGTCGATATTGGCGCGCACGGCCTCGGTCTGATTGGGACTGCCCAACAGCTTCTGCTGCTCGACGGATTCGGCGAGCAGCGCCGGGCCGGGATCGACGGAAAGATTGTTCATTAGCCGCTTGGCGGCGCGGATCGCGTCCGGACTCTGGCCCGCGATCTCGCGCGCGACCTCAAACGCGGCGGCGCGCGGGTCGTCGCATATCCGCGTCGCAAGGCCATAGGCCATCGCCTCCTGTGCCGAGAAAATCCGCCCCGTGTAGGTCAGCTCGCGCAGGATATCGTCGCGCACGAGGCTCGCCAGGATCGGCGTCCCCGCCATATCCGGCACCAGCCCCCATTTGATCTCCATGATCGACATCCGCGCATCGGGCGAAAGGAAACGCATGTCGGCGCCGAGCGCGAGCTGGAAGCCGCCGCCGAACGCCACCCCTTGGATCGCGGCGATCACCGGAACCGGCAACTGCCGCCAGCCCCACACCGCGGCTTGGGGGAAATTGGCGAGGCCATGGGTGCGCGCGGCAAGGTCGCGCTTATCGCCGCCCGCCACCCCATTGCCGCCCTTCTCCTTCATGGCGACGAAGCGGCCCATGTCGAGACCGGCGCAAAAGGCCCGCCCCTCTCCGGACAATACTACCGCTCGCACCCCTTTTTCGGTGGCGAGCCGCCCGGTTGCGGCAACAAGCGCGTCGAACATTGCTGGATCCAGCGCGTTCATCTTGTCCGCCCGCACCAGGCGGACGTCGGCGATACCGTCCGAAATCGATATCGAGACGCGTTGCTCCATCAGATTCTCCTCAACGCCTTATTTTCTTTGTGACAGCTTTACAGAAAGCCGTTGTGCGGATGTAGTCAATCGACCAGTTGGGCAGACAATTCCTTTTGGGGGAAACGATGTTCAAGGATCAGCTTCTCGCAGGCCGCCGCATTCTCGTGACCGGAGGCGGAACTGGCCTGGGTAAATCGATGGCCGCGCGCTTCCTTGAGCTCGGCGCCGAGGTCCATATCTGCGGCCGCCGCAAGATCGTCTGCGACGAGACCGCAACCGAACTGATGGACCTCTATGGCGGCCGGGTGACGAGTCACGGCGTCGACATCCGAAACGCAACCGCCGTCGAGGAGATGATCGAGACGATTTTTCGCGAGGCTCCCCTCACCGATCTCATCAACAATGCCGCCGGGAATTTCATCTCGCGCTCGGAAGAACTAAGCCCGCGCGGCTTCGACGCGGTCGCCAATATCGTCATGCACGGCACCTTCTATGTGACCCACGCCGTGGGCAGGCGCTGGATCGCCGCCAAGCAGCCCGGCAATGTGGTGTCGATCACCGTGACGTGGGTGCGCAACGGCTCGCCCTATGTGGTGCCGTCGGCGATGAGCAAATCCGCGATCCATGCCATGACCATGTCGCTCGCAGTGGAATGGGGAAGATACGGCATCCGGCTCAACACCATCGCGCCCGGCGAAATCCCGACCGAGGGCATGAGCAAGCGCATCAAGCCTGGCGACGAAGCCGGCGCGCGCACCAAGGCGATGAATCCGATGGGCCGCGTCGGCACCATGGAGGAGTTGCAAAATCTCGCGGTGTTCCTGATTTCCGGCGGCTGTGACTGGATCAACGGCGAAACCATTGCGATGGACGGCGCCCAGGCGCTTGCGATGGGCGGCAATTTTTATCAGCTGCGCGACTGGACTGATGACGATTGGATCAAAGCGCGCGATCAGATCAAGGCGCAGAACGAAAAGGACCGCGCCAAAAGGACGTAGTGGAACTCGAACGAAAGGTCGTGTTCGTGTTCAACCAATCTTACGGGCTAAGCGTTGCGACGGCCAGGGGTCGAGAGACCAGCTGAAGCATGGCGGCCTTGCTATCGGCAACTTCGCCGAGCTTTGTGCTCATCGCCTCGCTGATGTCGTTGTCGGAGTGAAGGTACTCGCCCGGAGCTTTCATCGTGTCCACCCCGTAGAGATACATCACACCCGCCCAAATGCGCTCTCTTTCACGAGCCGGCGAGTACGTCATGACACCGGTTTCTTCCTGCAGCACCACCGCGTAGGCCCAACGATCCGCCTGCTCTCTCGAAATGGAGCCGCTCAAGACACCCTCGAACACCCGACGGACGGTTTCAAGATCGACGTGCATCTACCAGCGCCCCCTGTATCGACGGTTGCTGTCAAATTGATAGTGCCTCGTGGTGCCATCGTTCCGCTCAGGGCGAACTTGCCGAACGTTGCCCGCCCGATCCACGGTCTCATGCCAACCGCGTGTGCATCCGGTCATGGTATCAAACTCATGCACGTAGCGACGACCGGCCAATTCGCCCCCATCATTCGCAGGCTCAATCAAGCCGTAGTAGCGGATACGATCATTCTCCAGCGCTCTGTCTCCTCCCCTGCCGTACTTCTCTCTGAAGAACGGCCCAAAGAAGGCGCGATCGATCTCGTGCAGGCGCTCATGCGAGAGGCGCAGGCTGGCGGATGCCGGAGCGAGGGCGTGTTTCATCTCAACGACCACGGTGGCAAAGGCCGTCCGTTCGGTCGTGGCGTCCGCACTAACCCGGTTGTCCAACGAAGTTGCCACGTCAACACTGGAAATAAAATCAACGGTCATGGCTACCCTCCCTCGCCACCTCCGCTACGACTTGAGCGTTTCTGTTTGTTGGCGTATCGGCGCGCGCAAAGAACTCATACCACCAAGCATACAGTCGACACACGAATCCCGACCTCTACTTGTAGTTTATGGCCGCAGAATGGCCGAAGTCATTTACCGCAACGCAACACGGCCCAGGTGTCTCTTGCTCTTCAAGTGCCGTGCGAAATTCAGCGCGGACGACATGGTAGGAGAATGCGCTCGCCTCCTCAATGTTTCCCCGCGCCCATATAGCCGAACAAAAACCCCGCGACTTTGCGCTTCTGGATCTCCTCGCTGCCCTCAGTGATGCGGTAGCGGCGGTGGTGGCGATAGATGTGCTCGAACGGCTTGTGGCGCGAATAGCCCATGCCGCCATGTACCTGCATGGCGCGGTCGGCGGCCTCGCAACAGAGCCGGTTTGCCCAGAAGTTACACATCGAGACCTTGTCGGAAAGCGTGTGCTCGACCTCGGGCTGGGTGAGCTGATCCATCTCCCACGCGGTCTTGCGGATCAACAGCCGCAGCATCTCGGCTTGCGTCGCAAGCTCGACCAAGGGCCACTGGATCGCCTGGTTCTCGGCCAGCGCCTTGCCGAACGGCTTTCGCTCGCGCGCGTATTTCACGCTCTCATTGATGCAATAGACCGCGGCACCGAGCGAGCTCGCGGCCTGCCGGATGCGGTTCTCATGCACAAAACATTGCGCCAGCGACAGGCCGCGGCCGACCTCGCCGAACAGCGCATCTTCCGGAACGAACACATCAGTGAAACTGACGCGCGGGTGATCCGTCGGCATATTGAAAGTCCACATGTACTCCTCAACCTTTACGCCTGCGCTCCGGGCCGGCACCAGGAAGCAGGTGATGCCGCGCGCGTCGCCATCGTTGCCCGAGGTGCGCGCAAACAGCGCGCAATGGGTCGCGACATGCATGCCGGTGGTCCACATCTTCTCGCCGTTGATGATCCAGCCCTTGATGTTGTCGCGTGTCGCCTGCGCCGCACGGGTTTCCATGTGGGTCGCGTCCGAGCCGTGCTCGGGCTCGGTGAGGCCGAACGTGATGCGGTATTTGCCCCTGATCGAGCCATCGATCATCGCCTTCTGCGCGTCGCTGCCGTAGCGGTCGAGCATCGTTACGATTGGAAAATTGCCGACGATCGAGTGCTCGTTCTGAAGATCGTTGTGCAGGCCAAGACCCTTGGCGGCAAAATGCTCGCGGATGACGGCCATCCAGAGATTGGAACCGTCCTTGCCGCCGTAGCGCTTCGCGATCGCAAAGCGCAGATGGCCGGCGGCGTCGGCAAGGTCCTTGGATTTGCGCAGCAGCGCCTCCCACTCATGCCGCGGCAGACCGCCATTGTCGAAATCGGTCCGCGCCCATTCGCGGCGATGATCGAAGAAACGGATGTTGTCGTCGGCCTCTTCCAGCGGCTTGATCTCGCGCGCGATGAAGCGGTCGAGTTCGTCGAGATAGGCGACGAGGTCAGCCGGCAATGCAAAATCCAAGGCGCTCTCCCCTTAAGCTCTTTCTTTTCTCTTTCGGCAGCGATTAAGCGGAGAAGCCCGACCCCAAGTCAAGCGAGGCAAGGCGGCTCAAGGCGCGCGGCCTCGTTGCGCAATTGGATGGTGCGGGACGGCGATAGCGCGGTAGTATCAATGCCAGCATTCCACGCCACAGAAAAAAGCTCGGGAGCGAACATGGATCTGAAATTCTGCAAAGTCACGCGCAAGGGCCCGGTCACGATCGTGACGCTGTCGCGCCCCGAAGTGTACAACGCACTGCATATCGACGCGCATTTCGAGCTCAACAAGGTGTTCGACGACTTTTCCGCCGATCCCGAACAATGGGTGGCGATCGTCACCGGCGCCGGCGACAAGGCGTTCTGCGCCGGTAACGACCTGAAATGGCAGGCGGCGGGCGGAAAGCGCGGCTGGGACAAGGGCGGATTCGCTGGGCTGACCACGCGCTTCGACTGCGACAAGCCGATCATCGCCGCGGTCAACGGCGTTGCGATGGGCGGCGGCTTCGAGACCGCGCTGGCCTGCGATCTCATCATTGCCTCCGAAAATGCGACATTCGCC
>JBATYU010000666.1:0-2881 GCA_049674245.1 Bradyrhizobium sp.
GCGACGCCGAGCGCGTTGACTTCGTCGCGCAATCTTCCTTGCCACTGCGGATTGGCGGCAAGGGCCGCCACAAAGGATGTCAGCGACGAGGTCAGCGTGTCGTGCGCGGCCATCATCAGGAAACTCATATGGTCGACGATATCCTGCGTCGACAGCAGCGCGCCGTCTTCGTGGGTGGCGCGGCATAGCTGCGAGAACAGGTCTTCGCCGCTCCTCTTGCGGCGGATGGGAATCTGCTCGGAGAAATAAGCGACGATGCGCTTGCGGCCCTTGACGCCGCGGGCCATCTGCGTGCCCGGCAGAGGCTTGCGGATCGGCGCGACCGAGGCTGCGATCATGTCGATAAAGGCGCGCGTGATCTCGTCGACCTCCGATCCAATATCGGCGCCGAGGAATGAGGTCGCGGCGAGGTCGAGCGTGAGCTGCTTCATGGCGGGATAGAACAGCATCGGGCCTGGTTGGGCCTTCCATCGTGCCACGCGCGCCGCGATTCCGGCATCGAGCTGCGCAAGGTAGGATTTCATGGGTCCGGATTTGAAGGCGACCGAAAGCGCGCGCCGGTGCAGGCGATGCTCGTCGAAATCGAGCAGCATTAGCCCGCGCGGAAACAGCCGCCCAAGCACGATGGCCCAGCCGTGGGTCGAGGAGAACAATTTGGCCTGGTCGAACAGCACAAGCTCATTGGCCTCGGGTCCCAGGAATACGATGCTGGTCTCGCCGAACAGGTGGGTGCGGTGGATCAGCCCGTATTTGGCCGCGTGCTTTTCGATGTGTCCCTTGGGATCGGCCAGCACCTCGAGCGTCTTGCCGATGATCGGCCAGCCCTCATCGCCGGGAATATGCGTCAGCGAATTGCGCTTTGGCGGTGTGAAGCTGATCGCGGGAGAAGCTACATGTTGCATCGACATGGCAATTGCTCCGGTTGATCCCGTCTACTAAGCCTTGGACCGCGGGCTTATTTAAGGCCTTGGGTCGAGCTGCGACGTCAGCGGGCCTTGCAAAATAGCCCGTTACGGCTGCCGTGCAAAGGCTTCTCTGTATGATACGTTTCCCACGCGAAAGTCGACATCTGCCAATTCCAGTGTGAACAGGGAGAGGATCGATGACCGATAGCATCATGTTTCACGAGGGGAATCGCCGCCTGCAGGATCAGTTCGAGAGCCGGCGGATTGCCGACCGCCTGGAAAATTTTGCGCGCACAGAGTTTACGCCCGACGATCGGGCCTTCATCGAGCGCGCGCCGTATTTCTTTCTCGCGACAGCAGACGCCGAGGGTAGGCCCGATTGCTCCTTCAAGGGCGGCATGCCGGGGTTCGTGACGATCACAGCGCCGTCCGAGCTGGCCTTCCCCGACTATGACGGCAACGGCATGTTCAAGAGCTTGGGCAACATTCTGGTAAATGTCGAAGTCGGCATGCTGTTCATCGCCATGCACGGAAAGCCGCAGCGCTTGCGCGTCAACGGCACGGCCGCGGTCAGCCGCGAGGATCCGCTGCTCGGGCGGACCGTCGGCGCGCAGCTCATGGTCCGCGTCACCGCGCGCGTGATCTTTCCGAATTGTCCGCGCTACATCCCGGACATGCAGTTGATCGATCCGTCGATCTACGCGCCGCGAGCGGGCTGCGCCCCGCCCGAGCCGGCGTGGAAGGATTTCGATAGCTTCAAGGATTGCATCCACCCGCGCCAGCCGACGTTTAGGGGCTGACGGGCGCGCTGCGCCGCTCGCGGCTCACGCCTTGCGCTTGGCGGCCAGCTGTTTCGCGGCTTCCTTCTGCAAATCCGGCGCGTTGACGGCGGGGATCGCGACGCGGCCGGGACCGGTGAGCGGCAAGGCCGCGGCGGCCTTTTCGTTCTCCATGATCTTGGCCATCACCGCTTGCCCCGCGCGCTCGAACACCGCGCGGTTCTCGATCAGGAATTTGTTCGATTCGCGCAGCTTGGCGATGAAGCCGTTGATTTCCGGGATCACATAACGCGCCACCAAGTCCCAGCTCCGCCGGGTGGCCTCCAGGTTGGCCCAGTCATGGGCAAAGCCGACGATGGTGCCGACGCCGCCGGAGACTTCCATCAGGTTCTTGATGGTTTTGACCAAATCATCGGGGGTGCCGATGGTGGAGGCGGCAGTCGGACCGCCGGCGGTTTTCTCGATCGCATCCTCCGGGGAGGTGAACGGCTCGAGCCCCGGCCGCTGCAGCGTGTCGACATTATATTCATTGTGCCAGCGCATCAGCCCACTTCCGGCCTCGCGATGGGCCTGTTCGCGGGTCTCGGCGATGTGCCAGCTTAGCAGCACGCGCCAGTTCGCACGGCTGATGGTGGTGCCGGCCTTCTTCGCGGCGTCCTCGGCAAACCCCCATTGCGTCGGCAGCGCCATCAGGCCCTGTGTCGACATCGAGCCCAGCGAGATGATGCCGATGCCGTATTTGCCGGCGAGCGTCATGCCGGAGGGCGAAATCTGCGAGGCCACCACGAACGGCATGTCTTCCTGCAAGGGGAGGATTTGCAGCGCCGCGTCGTTCATGACGAACCAGTCGCTTTTCGCGGTGACCCGCTCGCCCCGGAACAGCGCCCGGATGACCGCGATCGCCTCGTCCTGGCGGTCGCGCTGCGTCATCGGGTCGGTGCCGAGCGTATGCGCGTCGGAGGCGAGCGCGCCCGGGCCGGAGCCGAAGATGGCGCGGCCGCCGGTCATGTGGTCGAGCTGCACCATGCGCTGCGCGACGTTGAAGGGATGGTGATAGGGCAGCGAGACCACGCCGGTGCCGAGCTTGATGCGCTTGGTGCGCTCGCCCGCCGCAGCCAAAAACATCTCGGGCGAGGCGATGGTTTCCCAACCGCTCGAATGATGCTCGCCGCACCAGAACTCGTCATAGCCCAGCGC
>JBATYU010000667.1:0-5581 GCA_049674245.1 Bradyrhizobium sp.
CTCTTGATCTCAACAGGCTAAGATGACCCGGCTCCGTGCACAGGCTAGGAACTCCTTCGTGTGCTTGAACTGTTATCCGCCTTTCGGGTATTACTGGTTTGCGAGGCGGAGCGAATTCGGAGCAAAATCGAGTAGCTCAGAGAAATTCGTGAGCAATATCAGGATGGTCCCGTAGCTCCGCTGGATAGAGCGGCGGTTTCCTAAACCGTTGCTCCGTGCGACAACGTAAATAGAAAATACTGAGCGGCACGCGTGCCACGATTTGAACGTCCGACCCAAGAGACCTCGCATCGGCGAAAAGCCGCTATAGGGGACAACAGGGCTAGAAATCGGTAATCGAGATCAAGGAAACGCCCGCCATCCGAAGCCAAGCGGCACTAGGTCGTTGGTGCTGTCGACCTAGCCTGCCGTGATGGTATTCATGTTGGTACCCCTACGAGGCCACGCCACTAAACTGATTTAGAGCCAATATCTTGTGGCCTTAATTCGATGGCGCCCCTGGGCACCAGCCTACGCTGCTTCACAGCTTCGGCTAGGCGGGCCAGATTCGATCTATGTTGGCAAAGCCGCGCAGCCTGTCCGGCGAAGCTTCCGCAAAGGCGCACTGCTTGACTGCCCTCATGCGGCGGCAGCCATCTCCCATCGTGACCCCTGCTCGCGAATTGCAAAATGAGTTTCCAGCTCCGTCATTGCCAGACGTTCCCATTCATAGGCCTGCGCCAGAAGGCTCCACTTCTGGGCTGGACGGAAAGCTGCGGTCTGACGACACAGCGAAGCGATGGTGCGATAGCGCCGCACGTTTTCCAAAATATCCTTTCCGAACATAGAATGCCCCCGTTTGCTGTTGGTCGGTTGAAGTGTGCACGGGGCGATTTTCGAAATCGTTAGCGGGCTTGGCTCACTCGGCGAATGGTTTGCGAATTATTGATTTGCGGTACCAGCGGGGTCAAGAAGGCCGGTCTCGCTCGCCCCTACCGCTTACCGCGCGGTTTCGCGAAAACCCCGTTCCCGGATTGCCTGCCTTCCAGGAGCGCGTTGCGAAGCAAGGGCTGTTGCATTCCCAAGTCAATCCGACCCCGGGGTGAGATACGGCAGTCAGTGATGGTCACTCGGTCGCTTTTACGATCTGCGAAACTGAGCCAGCCTCTATGAAAATCAGGGCAAAGTCCCAGTCGGCGGTCAAACATGCCAGGTGAAACGCAAATTGGTATCCCTTATCCTTGAATGCCTCGCGACCGAGGAGAGTGGCCAGGTCAGAGGTCAGTTCCTGCATTTCCCGGTCAGAAGGCACGAAGGGCAAGTAATATTGCGTGATTACGTTTTTGTCGTGCGGTTTGCCCTCAGCCTGCTTCCTGCATTCGGCTATGAATCGTTCCTTGATGCTGCCGTCAACAGGTGTCGCCAAGCCGAAGGCATACTTGAGCGGGAGCTCACTGCCGCTGATGGGATGTCCGGTAAGTTGCCGATATAGGCGGAGATTGTATCGAACCGCACTGAGCGTGGTCGGTTCAATTATTCGCGCGAATGCATTCGCGTTGTTGGCAAAAGATGTGGTGCCGAAGAGTTTACCCAGATAGGCCCTTGACTGATCGAGCACAGCGCTGAGGCGCTGTGTTGTTCTATTGTCCATTGCCGTGACCCTCCGGGAATCGCGCTTGATTTGCAGGCATACTTCGCCTCACGCCGTTGGAGCTTGAGGTGTCTGATAGAAAGTCTTTGCCTCAGCAATTCGATATTTTTGCGATCAACGTGGCGCGGAGGTGCGCGCGAGCACCGAAGCTCGTGCAGTCTCAGCCTGTGCCAGCCAGCTTTCGGCAGCCGTTACCTACTCCGGCTCACTTTCGTTGCGAGACGCTATAAATGTCTGAACTGCCACGATAATGACGACGGTTTGCGATGGCCTTGCCGGGCCGGCACCATCAGCAAGACTGGCCTGTTTGCTTGAGGGCTAGCACCGGCAAAACGCGCCGTCGCCCGCGAGGCGCGAGGGTTCGCTCACCTATGCAGTCGTTGCGACGTGATCGAATGGCGGGTGTGTGCACTCCTGTCACCACTGATCCCGGTGCCTCCTCTCAGGTCGGGGCGGATCGCGATGTCGGCATGCGAAGCACCAGGGTGGCTGACTGATGCTGAAATCCAAGGGCAATTGGTTGAACATTCGGTTGGCTGGCGTCCGCTTGGTTGGCGTTGCGTGAGGAGGGTCGAGCGCCCGACCGTCGATCGGATCGGATGGCTGCTCGGGCTGTTCACGGCTGGGCGGCGGCCGGGGCATCTCCTGCACGCCGGGCTGCGCCGGAGCAGGCGCGGGCTCGTTGATGCTGGGCCGAGACGATGCCTCAAGTGCCAGCCGCGCAACGTCCGTCGCCAGTTGCGCCATCGCGATGAGTAGCAGAACCAGACTTAAACCAATGCGCTCCGTCATGTTCTTCTCCTGCTATTGCAGGCGACATGACGATTCTCAACCGTCCGGCAAATTAAGAAATTGGCATTCGTCGCGACCGTCTATGGCCGGAATTTTGCTGGCGCGAATATTCTTGCCGGCTTGACGTAACACCTTGACCCGCCGATTACGGGGGTCGTTTTTTGCCGCCGAAATACGCGGCGGCGGCCGAGGTCAACCCGGGCTTTCGTAAGGGGTGCCGGCGAACCAGGAGGGTCCGCGGCCGTTGTACCGGATCGCGTCTTCGAACCGCTCGGCGCTCATTCGACCATCGACCGCCAATGGTATGATGCGCGACTGCGCTTTAAGGAAGCAAGGGACCGCCCCCCACCCGTTGGCAGTTGGCGACACACGCAGATGAATTTTGCGGCAATTCCCGCAATCCTGGTCGCGGCAGTGGTCCTGATAGAATTTTATCGGCGATTGTTCGGCCCGATCAAAAAGGTAGATCTCATTCAGAGGCTTGTGGAGCCTCGCTTCGAGCGAGAATTCCGCGGCGGTCTCGGCGATCAATTCGAAAAACAGATCGCGCATCTGCTGATCCGTGACGTTCGCCATTACGCCTTCGCCATTACGCCATTGAGCTCGACCACGCTGACGTTGAGGCCGCGGCTCCTGCCGGCCCTGATGACGTCGAGGGTCTGGCGCTTGTCTCCCTGAAAGACGACGTCCAGCTTGATGAACCGTCCCGTCCACGCCTGAGCCAGCGGCGCGACAAACTGTTCAAGCAACCTCCGGCCTTCCACTCCGACTGGAGAGAGCGGTTTGGATCGCTCTTGCGGATCTACGGAATCGATGCCGATGCTGATGTTGTCCAATGCCGACCGGGCAAGCGCTTCGAACTTTTTCCGGTTGAGGAAGGGCGTCCCGTTGGTGCAGATCCCCCACTTCGCGATGCTCGGGAAACGCTGCCGCCACGTCGCAATCGTATCCAGCAGCGCCAACAGATCCGGATAGACGCCGGGATCGCCGCCGCTGAACTTGACGCTCTTGATGCCGTATTTCGTTGCGACCTCGAGCAGGCTCTCGATATTACCGAACCGCGCGGACGTCTTGCCCGGCTGCAGCCACGGCGCACTCTGGCCCTCGTTGTGACAGTAGCTGCATTTGAGGTTGCAGGCCGACGTCAGCGAGATACGCAAATCGCCCCGGCCAGGAACGATGTCGTTCCGTCCGTCAGCCGCGATGGCTTCGGGTGGAGAATTCTCGAATTTGAACAGGATGCCCCCCGACGAACCTAAGGTCGCGGTGGGTCGGAGACTCGCCGCCGCCGGATGATGAAATTAGCAGTAGTGGTGTGAAAAGAGACCTAGCTTGGAATGGTGCGCGGAACGATTCCGTCCGCGTGTGGCGTTCGCACCACAGTTGTGTCCAGTGGCTCCCTCAGGTCGAGCTTGACGGCAACGCGAAAGAACCGGCTGTCCGATGTCGGCAGGTCGTCACCGGAAAAGAACGGGGCGTAGAACTGCTCGATCGGAATGATTTCGCGTTGGAAGCCGCCGCTGTCGTGCGACGACCAGTTGATCTTGAAGGTCAGGATCGAGCCGTGCCGGCCTTTCTGGCGCAGCCGTCCGCTCTTGACCCGGAATGAGAGCCGGGAGAACAGCTCCGGCAGATTGTCGAGGCCCGGCACGGTGACCTTCTGCTTCATGGCGGCATTGCGGGCGCGCAGGATGATCTTGAAGACGTTCTCCAGGCTGTCCGCCGGACTCTGCTCGAAGGCCGACGGGACGAGCTGCGACAGCGACAGGAAACCGGCTTCGCCTGCTTGCAGATATGCCGGCACCAGGATGGTGTGATCGAGCCGGGCGACCTGAAGCAGCTCCTGCCGGAACGTGTCGAGCGGACCGAGATCCGCATGATCATTGGCCAGCGCGAAGCACGGGCGCCGTTGGCTGAGCACCTGGAGGCTGTGCCGCAACAGCAGGTAGGCCGCCTTGCATCTCGTCGCGTCGGAGTCGCCGCCGAGCTCGGTCAGCGCGTCCGTGAGCTGGTTGTCGTTGTAGCGTACGCGCGCCAGCGACGCCCAGCTGGTGTTATTGAAATAGGAGGCCAACTCCATCGCGGGAGCCCTGCATTCAGCGTCCGCGAGCTGGCGCTCGAGCTCCTCGAACCACTGTGCGGAAAAATACAGGATCTGCGTCGCCCATTGCTTCGATTTCCGATCGACCTCGCCGATCATCTCGATGAGATCCTTGAGCCTTCGCACGGCTTCCTTGTCGTAGGTCGAAAGCTGCCGGTAGCGGGCGCGCAGCCGGTCCACTGCACCTGCTGAGTCGGAAACTCCAGAAACCTGAGGCTGCGCGACCCGGAGGAGACGGTCCAGTTCGACAGCGGCCGGCCTTCCACATGCAGTTGCTGATCGATGAGCTCCCACAGGCCGATCAGCTGGCGCTTGAACAGCAAGGATTGCGGAAACTCGATGACCTCTTCGCGCCTGATGACCTCGTCGATGACCTCGAGCACGTTGTCGAGGATGAGGCCGACCGGCAGAAGGTTGGCCACCAGAAGGTCGGCCCGCAGCGGCTGGCCATCGGGATCCAGCGGCCGGCCGTTCTTGAGGACGAAATGCTTGTAGGGATATTTGGCGAGGTAGACGCACAGATCGCGCTGTCGTTCCCGTGCCGTCTGGCCCCATACGACCCTGAGCAGCGCCTCAAGCTCCTCATCCACCGCCTTGACGGTTTCCGACGCTTCCTTGAAATCAAGTCGATCCATGACGCGGTACGCACAAGTGCGGCAACTCCGTGTGTCGACGGCCTCTGACGGGGTCGACCTGCCGCCTCATTATAGGCGCGGCAGGCTGTCACGTCCCCAACCATTAGCGGGCGCCACGACGGTTGCCTGTGCCACAGACCTCGACACCAAGAAAATCAAGGTTTTTGGCGACAACCCGCACTGAGAGAGCGATTCGATTGCCTTACAAGTTCTGAAACGGTCCGGTTGCGGGCGCAGTGGAAAATTCGTCAGGCCATACACAGCGCCTGATTCCGTCCGCACCGGGTTGGAAGTCATTGATCTGCTGCTGATATCCAGTACCCGCCGCTGGGCCTTCAACGAGTTCCCTATGCGATGGCGGCGGCAAGCCAGCTGCTGTCGCGCGGTGAGGGGCGGCGATGGAGCCGGCGGTCGAGCAAGGCC
>JBATYU010000668.1:0-7780 GCA_049674245.1 Bradyrhizobium sp.
AGACGGCGTGCTTGCGGCCCAGCGAGGGATCGCGTTCGAGATTCTCGCGCACCTCGGTGGCACCGTCATGGATTTCGTTGGCGGGACTATCGATGTATTCGGATCGGCCCCTGACATCGTAGTCGACTCTCGCAATCTCGGCCTCGCGCATCCCGTCGGCCCACATAATCCGGGCGCCGAGCCATTGCGGATGTTGGATCAAGACATGAAGCGACGCCCGCTTGACGGGGACGCCCGCTCGCTGGAGCCGGACACACAGTTCTGCGAAAATATTGTCAATGAAGCGCTCATCGCGCGTGTCGTTTATCAGCCAGTGCACAACGTCACTGTCAGAATGCGCGGTGATCGGATCGATGTTTGGCGGCGCGTTCATATCTTGCTCCTGAGCAGTGATCTGGATTGACGGTACAGGATATGTCGTGTCCCCGCTCGGCGACTTCAACGGAGTCCGCCGCAATCTGCTTGCGCGCATCGGGTTTTCAGCGGGTTGCCACATGTCTGGCACGAGAAGACGCAGCGGTAGCACCGCTCTGACTAACCCAAAGGTATAGTATCGATGACAACATCGTTCGATGGATTCGCAATCACGCCTGTCGTTTCTGCTGGTGCAAGTGATTGATCTGCGCCCAACCACGGAGAAAGACAATGTCCGCAATATCGTCATCGTTCGATCAGCGCAGCTCCTCTACCAAGCCAACACTCGCCGATGCGCGAAGCTTCATCAAAGTCGGGCAGGAAAACTCGACTTCCATAGAGCTCTATTATGAGGATCACGGCTCGGGTCCTCCGGTCGTATTGATCCACGGCTGGCCGTTGAATGGCGACGCATGGGAAAAACAGACCGCCGCATTATTGGCTGCCGGCCATCGCGTGATCACTTACGACCGCCGCGGCTTCGGCCGATCCAGCAAGCCCGCGATTGGATATAACTACGACACCTTCGCAGCCGATCTCGACGCGGTACTTTGCGCGCTCGACCTTACCGGCGTTTCTCTGGTCGGGCACTCGATGGGTACCGGCGAAATCACGCGGTACATCGGCAAGTTCGGCACCAAGCGGCTTCGCAAAGCCGTACTCATCGGGACTCTTGGACCCTATTTGGTTAAGGCACCCGACAATCCTGAGGGTATTGACGCCAGCGTGTTCAGCGGGATCCAGGCCGGGATCAAGGCGGATCGTCCGGTAGCGATGATGGAGTTCTTGAAGAACTTCTACAGCGTGGGCGGCGCTGATGGAAAGCTGGTCAGCGATCTCGTTATTCAAGCCAACTGGACCGTGGCAATCGGAGCATCGCCCGTCGGAACGCTGGCCTGCGTGGACGCGTGGCTGGAGGATTTCCGCAAGGACATCTCGCGCAATGATTTGCCAACCATGATCATTCACGGTGATGACGACCTTGTCCTGCCCGCCGACGTAACATCCAGAAGGCAGGCGAAAATGATCAAAGGCGTGAAGTTCATCGAGATCAAAGGCGGCTCTCATGGCCTGCTGTGGACGCATGCGGAGGAGATCAACGCCGCACTCGTGAAGTTCCTCGCCTAGTTCGCGGGAAGTCGGCCAGAGTGCGGGCCACTGAACCTCCGTCGCGGGAGGCGGCCCACCAGGTGTGTCCCTATTCGCGAGCAACGCACGGGAACATCGCCGTCGAAACGACGCTGGTCTGAGGCCGTCCGATGAGAGCAGAGAGTGACCGGCTGATATCCGTCCACACCGCTTTAGGTGAAGAGCCATGATCTACGAATTGCGAATCTACCGCTGCGGCCGGGCTGTTCCGGTGTCGATCGCCAGATCACGCCGCTACACGGCAAAATGACCGGGAGAAACATCATGTCGAACGAAATCAACCACGAGCGTCGCCGCTTTTTCGGAGCTGCTGCCATGACCCTCGCTGCCGCCCAATTCGGTCTCGTTCGCCCAGCACCGGCACAATCCAAAACGGCAGGTCCGGCAGCGGTTAATACTGGGGAGTACTTTCCGGGCTTTTCGACTGAGTTGGTCGAGACAAGCGGGACCACGATCCACGTTTTACGAAAGGGCATTGGTCGGCCGCTGCTGCTGCTGCACGGTTACCCAGAAACGCATCTGACATGGCACAAGGTGGCACCTCAGCTGGCGGAACAGTTCTCCGTGGTCGTGCCGGATCTCCGCGGCTACGGCGATTCCGGCAAACCTCACGGCGGAGAGCGGCACGAGAACTATTCATTTCGCGCCATGGCGCAAGATCAGGTCGATGTGATGCGTCATTATGGTCACGAGCGGTTCCTAGTTGTGGCTCACGACCGAGGCGCACGTGTGGCGCACCGACTCTGTCTCGATCACCCGAAGAGGGTCGAGAAAGCCTGCCTTATGGACATCGCGCCCACCCTCACAATGTATCGGGGAACAAACCAGGAGTTTGCCACCAAATATATGTGGTGGTTCTTTCTGATTCAGCCCTCTCCGCTTCCTGAACATATGATCGGACTCGATCCGGAGTTTTATTTACGGGAGATCTTCGGGGGTCTGAACAAGACTCCCGGAGCGATTTCGCGGGAAGAAATGGACAAATACCTACGTGCTTTTTCGGATCCAGCTGCGATCCACGCTTCTTGTGAGGATTTCCGAGCCGCCGCCAACATCGACCTGGAAATGGACAAGGCCGACGATGAGGCCGGTAGAAAGATCGAATGTCCACTGCATGTGCTGTGGGGCGCAAAGAATACAGTCGGCTCCTTGTGGGACGTGCCTGCTACTTGGCGAGAAAAAAGCGCCGCATCGGTGACGGGAAAAGCTCTCGATTGCGGTCACTTTCTGCAGGAAGAACGTCCCCAGGATCTCCTGGCGGAGTTGCGCCAATTTTTGAGTTGAGGAGTTGGGCATGCATTACAAATTGGTCGATGAAAAGCCCAAAACCTTCATTCTCGTATTCGAAACGAACGATGAACTGGCGCGGGGCCTAAGGGATTTCGCATCCGCACAGAAGCTTGCTTCGGCAAGCTTCAAAGCCATCGGCGCTCTTTCATCCGTGAGGCTCGGATGGCTCAATTGGGAAACCAAACAATATGAACGGTCCGTTTTTCTGGATGAGCAAGTCGAATTGCTATCTCTGATCGGCGACGTTGCCTTGAAAGACGTTGAGCCCCAGGTTCATGCCCACGCTGTAGTAGGCAAACGCGATGGCACAGCGCATGGTGGACACCTTTTGCAAGCTCACGTTCGTCCGACATGCGAACTGGTGTTGACGGAGAGCCCGGCTCACCTGAGGAAAGAATTCGATCCCGCAGCAGGTATCCCGTTGATCAAGCTTTAGCTCCTATCGCTGATGGAGATCGATACGAGTGCTTCTATGGATCGAGCAGACGTTTTGCTCACCGCGCCCGCCCATCGGTCCGGCTGATCCGAACCCACTGTTGATGCTCGCCTCTGGCGCACGCGATAGTTGAAAAGCTGACCATCGCCTTCGGGCCCGATGACAAATAGCGGTGGCGCTTCCTTGGCTTCCGAACCCCTCGCAAGCCGCCCCCAACATTTTGGGCCTCAAGAGGAAGGCCATGACAAAATATAGATCCCAATATCGAAACAAAAATTGATGGGGTAACCTCAAAGCTGACTTGATTTCCCTATCGGCTTCACCTTTCAGCCATTTTTGATGGGGAAGAAGCAAATGACTGATCAACGGTTGGCGCTTCAGGCGGTCGGCGAAGCGCAACGAATATTGGAAGAATATCTTGAACCTCGCCCCCAGAACAACGAGCGGCGCATTCTCGACCAGTTGGTGGAGGTTCTCGAACGGCCCGATTTGGTAGTCGCTGTAGGTCGATTGCAGCAACAAAGCAGTCTCTGAGTCGCTTCAATTATGACGGGACGGTTTGCTTCCATCACTCTCGCGACTTTCCTGACGGCACTATGGTCAATTGAGGTTCCAACAGTGCAGGCGGGACAACAGTGCAGTGCGGCTATGCCATCAAACCCGCAAGGTCATTGGTGGTCCTACCGTCTGATCGATGGACGAAAATGCTGGTACGAAGGCAAGCCCGGACTTTCCAAATCTTTGCTAGAGTGGCCTAAGGAAGTATCAGCGCAGCCCGCTTCAGGTGAAGAGATTACCAGCACCGTTCCAGAAAAACCTCGCAATCCCCTAGACTCGCAAGCGTGGGCACCAAACTCACAGGCGTGGGCGCCGACAGACCCTGACGCCTTCGAAACGCGATGGCGCGGTAGGGCGGCTGTTGAGACACGCGCTCCACCTGAAGTAGGGGCGTCGGTAACGGATGCGAGCCCGTCCACGCCTGAGGTCGATGATGAGCCGCCTCTGAGGAAAGCTGACAGACTGCAGTCGCCCTACTTTGATAGCAGACAGGCAAAATCGATCCGCACACTTGTGATCATTCCAGATCCGCCGCACCCAGCTGGCAGACTAAATTGAAACCGAACTCGTTTGGAGCGCGAAAATAATCTGGGTGGTAAGGCTGATCATTCGGAGCCTGGAGCGCGTTTTCATCTCCCAAGCTGCGCTCTTCATGGTCATGGCACTTAGCCGACATCGCCATTTGGCCGAATTTCCGCTTTGCGCCAACAGCTGTCATTCTTTGTACCTTCTCGCCGAGCCGCAAAGGCAGGCGAGCCTCCGTTCATGAATGACGCCAGCAGGGATCCGGATCCCGTCGCTTACTGGAACGCGACCTCGGCAAGGCTCCTCAGCTTGCGCGAATGCAGCCGTTCTCGTTCTTGGGACTTGAGCTTTTCCAGCGCTCGAAGGCCGATCTCAAGATGCTGGCCGACGCGGTGGCGGTAGAAGTCCCCGGCCATGCCGGCCAATTTGATCTCGCCATGCAGCGGCTTGTCCGATACGCATAGCAACGTTCCGTATGGCACGCGGAAGCGGAATCCATTGGCGGCCACAGTGGCCGATTCCATGTCGAGGGCGATGGCACGTGACTGCGACAGGCGGCGGATGGTCGCCACGTGGTCACCGAGCTCCCAGTTCCGGTTGTCGACGCTGGCTACCGTGCCGGTCCTCATCACCCGTTTCAACTCAAACCCGCTCAGCCCCGTCACTTCGCCGACTGCTTGCTCGAGCGCGACTTGCATCTCCGCCAGCGCCGGAACCGGCACCCACAGCGGCAGCTCCTCATCCAGCACGTGATCCTCGCGGACGTATCCGTGAGCGAGGACGTAATCGCCGAGCTTCTGCGTGTTCCGCAGCCCGGCACAATGGCCGAGCATCAACCAGGCATGGGGGCGAAGCACTGCGACGTGGTCGCTGATGTTACGCGCGTTCGACGGGCCGGTGCCAATGTTGATCATGCTGATGCCGCCGGAAGCCTGTTGAACCAGATGAAAAGCCGGCATCTGCGGGCTGCGCTCCGGCGGCGTGTGCGTAGGACCTGGGTCGCCGAGGCTCGCTTTGGCCGTGATGACGTTACCCGGCTCCACGAAGGCATCGGCCACCGGATCACCGGCGGCCATGCGCTCGCGGCAGATGCGCGCGAAGGCGTCGACGTAGAATTGGTAATTGGTAAAGATCACAAAGTTCTGGAAGTGCTCCGGATCCGTTCCGGTATAGTGGTAGAGCCGGTGCAGCGAATAGTCCACGCGGGCAGCACGGAACATGGCGAGCGGCTGTCGCGGGCCAGCAGGCAGCGTGCCGTTGACGATCGCGTCGTCAATGGTAGCGAGATCTGGCGTGTCGAACAGATCGCGCAGCCGGTCGCGAGCCGGCAAACTCGCTGCGATGTTAATGTCGCGTCGATAGGCAAAGTGAATCGGGATCGGTTCGTCCGACTCGCCGATCTCGACCGGCACACCATGGTTCTGCATGAGGAGCCCGATCTGCTCGGTGAAATAGCCGCGAAAAAGATCCGGTCGCGTCACCGACGTCTCGTACATGCCGGGGCCGGAGACGAACCCATAAGAGAGGCGCGAGTCGAGGCGGGCGTGAGTGCCCGTGGTGATCCTGACAAATGGATAGGTGGCACGCACGCGCGCGTCGAGCGGCTCGCCGCCGACATACGCCTCAAAAGCGGCACGCAAGAAGCTGACATTATGTTCGTAGATTTCGGCGAGACGGGCGACCGCCGCGGCCGCGTCGGTGAAGGCTTCGGCGGCGATCGGCTTTGGCGACAGGATGTTGTCTGGCATCGGCGTGATCTCGTGGGTTGCCGATACATATAATCCAGCCGGGCACACACGGTCGAGACCGCTACACGGCAGTCATGCTTGCTATCGTCGTTTGATCAACATCAATTAATCGATTTACGGCAACGGAATGAAATGGCCGGTACCAACCTGCATGATTTTAGGATACGATTCGCTGTCTTGCGCACAAGGAGGCGGCCGTAACGGGCATCCTGCCTATGCGGCTTGCTTTTTGTCGCTCCAGCAACATCGCTGAACCAGCGTAAACGAGGGTTCGTCCCCAGAGCTTTAGAATTCTATTCTCACGCCGGACGCATTCCGCACAGCGCATTTGTCCCTGATGCAACCAGAATCACTGCGTGCCTCCCCGAGAGAAGCTCAAATCTGAGTAAGGCTGCAGATACGTGATTTCCGCTGGATCGAGATCGACGCGTGCGAACGGAAATACGGATCTGCAAAGGCGTCCTCCGAAGTAGGATTGGCAGAGATCGGCGCAGCTCGAAACAGCGTCACGTAACGATCTCGTACTCGCTACCACGGTGTTTTCAGCGATCGCTCGGAGTCGAGATTTTCATCGTCCGCCGACTAGATCGGTTTCTTTTGGACCGTGAGCGAAACTTCAACGTCCGCTTTGCGCCCAAGAGCCGCCTTTCAGGTCGCAAACCCACCTGGATATCAATAGATTGCCCGCATGAAGAAGATCGGCTTTCTCTCGTTCGGGCACTGGACGCCCTCGTCGCAATCACAGACCCGCTCGGCCGCAGACACGCTCCTGCAATCCATCGACCTGGCCGTTGCCGCCGAGGAATTGGGCGCGGACGGAGCCTATTTTCGAGTCCATCACTTCGCGCGCCAACTCGCCTCGCCATTTCCTTTGCTGGCGGCAGTCGGAACGAAGACCAGCCGCATCGAGATCGGCACGGCGGTGATCGACATGCGATACGAGAACCCGTTCTACATGGCCGAGGACGCCGGTGCCACCGATCTTATCGCCGGTGGACGCCTGCAGCTCGGCATCAGCAGAGGGTCGCCCGAACAGGTGATCGATGGATGGCGGTACTTCGGTTATCAACCGGCCGAGGGCCAGAATGACGCCGACATGGGGCGGCGTCACGCGGAGGTCTTCTTCGATCTGCTGCGTGGTGAGGGCTTCGCCCAGCCGAATCCACGACCCATGTTTCCAAATCCGCCCGGGCTGCTGCGCCTGGAACCCCATTCTGATGGCCTGCGCGAGCGGATTTGGTGGGGCGCCGCCTCGAACGCCACGGCAATCTGGGCAGCAAAGCTCGGGATGAACCTGCAGAGCTCGACACTCAAGAACGACGAAACGGGCGAGGCTTTCCATGTGCAGCAGGCCGCCCAGATCCGGGCTTACCGCGCCGCCTGGAAGGAGGCAGGCCATGCTCGCGAGCCGCGGGTCTCGGTCAGCCGCAGCATCTTCGCACTGTTGGACGATCGCGACCGCACCTATTTTGGGAGCGGGCGCGAAGATGATGACCAGATCGGATTCATCGACGAGAGGACCCGGGCGATCTTCGGCCGCAGTTATGCCGCCGAGCCGCATGTCCTCATCGATCAACTCAGGAAAGACGAAGCTATCACCGAGGCCGACACGCTGTTGCTGACCGTCCCCAATCAATTGGGCGTTGCCTACAACGCGCAT
>JBATYU010000669.1:0-1941 GCA_049674245.1 Bradyrhizobium sp.
CGCAGTGACGTTGAGGCACTGACGGGCCCAGGCACCGCCGCCGTTGGCGCCGATATAGAAGCCGCCCCAGTTGTAGATCGGAGCCACTATCGGGGGTGGTGGCGCCGCCTTGACCGCCATATCAGCGGCCGAAGCCGGCGTCGCCATGCCCAACGCAACCAAACCAAGCGTACCCAGCAAAATCTTCTTCATCGTATTTCCCCCATATCGCGTCAGATCAGAAGCTTGAAGGCATTATAGGCAATTAAACGCCGAAATGCCGTACCTGAAAGGCAACACTCGGTTTTTCAAGCATGGCGGGAAAACGGCAAGTTGTCCCATGATTTGGTCGGATTCTTTGGCAGGTCAAGCCTCGCGCGCCGGAGCATGAGCACTCTGGGATAAGCGGAGACGGCAACCGATGATGACGACAGTTGCCGTCCCCATCGCGACGCGCCCTGCAGGTCCCAATGGGAAGCGCGCCGCGAATTCATCATTACATTAGCTCATCGTAGGATGGAGAGGACCGCTGATAGGTCGCCGTCGCTAGCGCCTTGGCAGCGCCCCTTAAGCGCGTTCACGCGCGTCTTCGACGCGCTATGGCGGTGCGCCGTAGAGCCGGGACCTATATCTCGGTTATTTCAAGCGTTGAGCTGATCGGTAAGATATCGCCAATCCGGATTGTTTTTCTCCGACCAACGCGATCTTTCAGCCCTTGGCCAGCGCTTTGGAGGCCGGGGTCTAGCCGCGATCTCTTTCGGCCTTCGGCGGCGGGCTTCGGCTCGGGTTGCGTGTTGCGGACAGCCTCGGTGAGCATCTCGCGAAGCTCAGCCTTCGTCTTCGGCGGCTCGCGCGTGAAGGTTCTTTGCCATTGGGTCATCTGCCGTATATGGGGATGCCAACGAGGAAATTGAACCCCCTGATCGACTTACATCATTGATCTCTTCCAAATTGTCGTCCTCTTTGAAGATCGTTCGCAGCAAGCGCCAGAGCTCGCGGTGCCCAGCAGTTTGGCCGCCTTGCTTGAGGTAGTCCGCAATATCCATTGTCGCTGTTTGGATCTCAATCGCGCCATTAACGCGCGCGTCCAAATGCGCCACTTCGCGCTCGACGTATAAATTCTTTGCGTCGGTATCGAAAACGAGTGTGCAGCGATCCGCGTGGGTGACCTCAGGGCCTGTCACCTGACGATATAATTCGCGTTTTAGGAGAGCCATGGCGTGCTCCTGTCAGAGGGCGTCATTTCGGACGTTGCCGGTCTAGCCGACAATGTCTGTTCGTGGGAACGGATATGGCGCAGTCATTCGGGCGTGTGACCCAGTGGGCGCGCCGAGCAATCGGTCGAATTCCTGCTTGCTGACGGCGTAGCATTCGCAAGAACGCCGTTCGAGTTCGTGGCGATTGAGGATCGTTACTTGCCCGCGACGGTATTCGATCAAGCCATCGCGCTTCAATTTGCTGGCTGTGAGGTTCACACTGCTGCGTTGCACGCCGAGCATCATCCCGAGGAAATCCTGCGTCAGCAGAAAGTTGTCGGACTGTACGCGATCATGCGTCATCAATAGCCAACGGCAGCACCGCTGGTCGACTGTATGAAAATGGTTGCAGGCCGCCGATTGTGCTACTTGGTTGAAGAAGGCGTGGGCGTAATGCAGCATAATCGTGCGCATGGCCGCGCTGCGCTGAAGCGCCGAACGGAGGATTTCGGCGCGCAAGCGAAGTCCCTTACCCGGGACCTGAACATAGGCTAACGTGGGTGACAGTTCATCGCCCAAAATGACCGGCAATCCGACTATGCCCTCATTGCCGATAGTGCCGACCTCGGCCGCCTCGCCATCCTCCATCGCGCACACCAACGAGACCACCCCGGTCACCGGGAAATAGATGCTCCGCAGTGGCCGATTGGCTTCGTAGAGCGGCTGGCGATACGTCAGAGGGACCACCTCCAAGTGGGCTTTTAGC
>JBATYU010000670.1:0-5225 GCA_049674245.1 Bradyrhizobium sp.
CTTTGTCGCAGGGCTCCGACCCAGTCAGTTACCCGACCGAGCCGCCTGCCAGCTTCCGGACCAATCGACAATTATCCGGGTGAGACCCTCCCTCACTGATAGTTCGCGCCCTCGGGGCGCACGGTCAATAGCGTCACTTTGACCGCGCGCCGCTCATTTCCGGTCTTGCCCTGATTAGCGGACATCCTCGGGGTCATTCGGCATGTCTCAAAGGTGCCAAACAGAGACCCATGCACCGCAGCAAAGCGGCCTCTTCATTCGATCACTTCGTCGGCGCGGCCGAGCAGCGGCAGCGGAATCGTCAGGCCGAGCGTATTAGCGGTCTTGAGATTGATAATCAGCTCGACCTTTGTGGACTGCTGCACTGGCAGATCGGCCGGCTTCTCACCCTTGAGAATCCGACCCGTGTAGATGCCGACAAGGCGATACGCATCGACAAGGTTGGCGCCGTAACTCATCAAGCCGCCGGCCGCAGCATACTCGCGAAATGGATAGCTCGTGGGAATTGCATGCCGTGCCGCCAGCACGACGAGTTGTTCGCGGTGGCCGGTGAAGAATGGATCGGGGGGGACGAAGAGTGCACCGGCATGCCCTTGGACTGCCGCGAAGGCCGGTTCTAATTCGGCTTCGGTGGCGGCCGTTACAGCCTGGAGCTGTCGCCCCAGTGCGCGGGCGATTTCCTGCATTTCTCTCGTTCTGCCTACGGTATTTGAATTGTTCGGGTTGACGAGAAAAGCGACCGTCGCGGCTGTGGGGACTAGCTCGCAAAGCAGCTCCAGTTGTTTCGACAGTAGCGTGAAAGACAAGATGCTCACGCCGGTAACATTGCCGCCTGGCCGGTTGAGACCGGCGACGAGGCCGAGCTTCACGGGATCGCTGCCGCTGAAGAAGACTATCGGAATTGTCGCAGTCGCCGCCTTAGCCGCGAGTGCCGAGGGGTCGGCGGTCGCGGCGATCACAACCACCTGTCGATTGATCAAATCAGCCACCAGCGCCGGCAATCGTTCGTATTGCCCCGCAGCCCAGCGATATTCGATAGCCACGTTCTGGCCTTCGACATAGCCGGCTTCTTTCAAGCCCTGACGGAACGCGGCCTGGTAAGGCGCAAACCCGTCAGGGGACGCGCCGTGGAGGAACCCAATCACCGGCATCGCTGGCTGCTGCGCGCGCGCCGCGAGCGGCCACACCGCCGCGCCGCCAAGAGCCGCGATGAACGCGCGCCGTCTCATCAGTCATCCCTCGGACCAGGGCCGTACCTTAGCACATCGTCAGCCTAGAATTGTGCGGCGCATAACGTGCATCGGTACGATGCCCGAGTTGGGTCAAACTCAGACCTCGGGGCGTATCCGAGCTAGGTCCGTTCTTCCCCCAACAACAGACCTGAGGCGACTGCGGCAGCATTTCCGTTTGGTGCCAGCGGCGACGTTCGATACGTCGACTACAACACCTGAAAAACGTCTAGCGTTCGTGCATTCGCAGAAAGCGAGCCGCTGGCGATCGAGCAGATGCCGTTCATCCAACTGTATTTTTCTGAACTCGTCTCGAAGTAAGGCGTGGTGCGGAAATAGTAGGCTCCCGGATCGACAATCTCGCCTTGATGAAGGCGATCCATGACTTCTTTCGGACCATGGCGAAGTCCCTTCCAGGCCGCGCAGATTTGATGGTTGTCGTTGGTGTCGAGGATCAACCGCGCGTCCACCTCCATTACGTCGTCGCGGCGGATGAGCGACCAACCCCCGCCGCCTGGCAACACCTTGCCCTTTAGTTTCGGCCCGTCGAAGCTGCCGCCGTCAAAATGAAACATGCGTCGGCGGCCGTAGGGAGTATCGCCGAGACTGGATACTTGAATTTCGAGAGCGAGCGTGAACAGAAACCTGGTGTTTATCTCCGGCATGGAGGGCTCCTGATGACATGCGCCATGTGCTGCAATGCCTAAGCCTAGCACTTTGCAATCGGGCGGCGAGTGAGAAACGGCAAACAAGCGGCCTCAGAAGCTGGTCAGGCCCCATGTCTCAGTTGGGTCAATCGCGACACTTTTGCCTTGTCCGCGGCATGTCCGGTTCGGGGGGAATATGAGACATCAAGCCCGTCAGCAGTAGCGAAGCTCTACCCGTAGACCACACCACCCTCTGCACCGGTGAAAGAGAAGTTGACGCCCGCCCTAGAGGTCCCTGCGAACGCGTCCGGTCCTCTGCGCTTCTGTGGCAGTCAGCTCTTGATCCACAAACTAACGGGCGCCATAGCTGACACCGCCATAGCCGTCGTAGCCAGCGGCGTAGCCACCGCCATAACTTCCATAGTCACCACCATAACCGCCACCATAACCAGCGGCGTAGCCACCACCATAACCGCCACCATAACCCGCGCCATAACCGCCACCGTAACCACCGCCGTAACCACCATAACCGCCGCTGTAGACACAGCACGGCGGCGGAGGAGGCGGAGCGTAGACTTGGCAGCACGGCGGAGGAGCAACTTGGCAGCACGGCGGCGGAGGCGGCGGAGCGTAGACTTGGCAACACGGCGGAACAGGCGGCGGGGCATACGTGACCGGAGCAAGGGGAATGACCGGACGACGGGGAATAGCGAGGTCGGCTGCTTCGGCCTTGGTGGAAATGGAGGCGGCAGCGAGCGTGAGGGCCGCCGTGAACACGACGGCTATCCTGCCTAATTTCAACATCATGACGCGTCTCCGTTAATCATTTGTTTACCAACAGACACGCCAAACAAGGCACCAGCTGGGGTTTCCCGACCGCCATCTGGCGATATCTCGCGACATGGTAAATTTGAGGACCGTCGTGACCCTGGTCTACCCGGAGACCACCACCCTTTTGCAGCGGCGGAAGAGAAGGCGCGCGCCCTCGCTCGTCAGGTACCTGCGGACGTCCGGTTCTCTGCGCACAACGGACTCAGGTCGGGCGTCGTGGCACTTCTGAAAAGTGCCGATAGTGTTGCAAAAGTCTTTTTATCTCACCGACCACAAATTTTCCGGACCGTAGGGGCGGCGATCGAATATTGATGTGGGGGACCACTCATTCTGTGACGAACTCGCTGACGACTTCGGTGGCGCGATTGAAGCGACATCGATCGACGATTACCGCTTGTTTTGTCCTTCGGCGGAAATTTAGCCGCACGGCGTTTTGGGACTTTTGCAACACTATCTGCCAACAGCGGACTCCTGCAGCGCAGCAACAAATTGCACGCATCAGACGTGTCGGCCCAGCATGCTTGCCATCGCCTCGCGCAGCGTCCGGGAAGGATTGCTTGTCTTCGAACGGCTACGCCATCCGATATAGCCGTCTGGACGGATCAGCACGGCACCGTCTTCGTCGAGAGCGTAAGCAGACATAAATCCGGTGTCGTCGATTGTCATTGTCTCAAGACGGATTGGATAATCGGCGGTCAGATGGTTCGCGGCCTCACTCCATTCCTTTCCTCCAGCCGCCGTCAGCAGAACGAAGCCGTTGCCGACCAGGTCGATAGTCGAAGTACGAGTACCGTTGGATCCGAACCAGGCATGCGGCGCGCGTCCGCCCGGCCGTCCCGACGGAACGTAGTCGGTGACGGAGCTGGCAATGATTGGCACGTCCGTGCCGTCGGGCACAACGGCGCTCGAGGTATAGTTGGCTCCGAAGATCATACCCTGCTCATTCAAGTATTCCGGCCGAGCACCCGTATTCTTTGTTCGTGCTGTAGGCTCTAACCTTCCCATCGAAATAGCGTTGTTGAGTGCCTGCTCCGTGATGGCCCGGCCGATCGGTTGGCGTTCGTCGTGGTAGGTGTCCAGAAGCGACGGCGCCGCGGCCCCCCTCAACACCGCGGCAAGTTTCCAGGCAAGATTGTGAACGTCTTGCACCCCGGTATTGAGGCCGAAGCCCCCGGCCGGCGGCGTCTCATGTGCAGCGTCGCCGGCCAGGAAAATTCGTCTATAACGGTAGCTCTCGGCCACATGGGCAGACGCGGTCCACGGCGCGACGCCTAAAATCTTGACCGCAAGGTCGGGCACACCCACCGCCAGACGAACTATTTCGGCCGAGCGTTCGGGCGTGAACTCCTCTGCCGTGTAGCCGAAGGCTGCCAATGAGTTGACCAACAAGCCCCAGCGATCGGCTGGATTAATGGTGAGAAACGTCCCCTTTATCGCTGGGTTCTCGATGAAATAGATAGCGGCAGGCCGATACGCGGTCCAGGGTCGCAGATCGGCGTCGAGCAGGATGTTGACGCTGTCATAGACGTTCTCACGGCCGAGCATCTTTACGCCTAGCTCTCTGCGGATGCGGCTATGCGCGCCATCGGCCGCGATCATGTACTCGGCGCGTATCAGTGCTTTGTCGCCGTTTGCACGATTGAGAAGGGTCGCGACAACTCCTTCCTCGTCTTGCTCGAACGCGACGACCTCCGTACTGAAGCTCAGTTCTCCCGCCGCATGCTGCTCCGCAGAGGCCCGCAAGATCGGCTCAAGATCATCTTGAGCGCAGTGGCAATTCCGAACCGGGCTTACCGTCGTGGCCTGTGAACCGGCGCGCCAGGGAACGCGGCGCTCGATCTCCTCGCCAGCGAGCGAGCGGGCCCAGACGACCAGACCGGTGTAAAGGGGCGGAAGCCCCGCCGCTCGGATAGCGGCCTCGAGGCCGCACTGCCGGTAGATTTCCATCGTGCGCGCGTTGATTGCTCGCGCCTTGGGATGAATTGATGTCCCTGAATGACGCTCGACCAGCAGGGAGTGTACGCCGGCCCGGGACAGCAAAATCGAAGCGGTCAGGCCAACCGGACCCCCGCCGACAATCAAAACCGGGACTACCTTCATGGTGCCTCCCCGTCTGCTTTAGGGAAGTTAACTCACAGTCTCTAAGATCCAAAGATCATCTGACCGGAGTGATTGGTTCAATTCTTGACGCGTCGCGACTTCCGGTGTGGGTCAAACCGAGAAGAACTCAGCATGAGCACATGTCTTCCGGGTTACCTCTGAAAGCGGACATCGCTCGATGCAATTGGCATATCGCAAAAGGTAGAGTCGAGGATGGGCGCGGTAGCTTGGGCCATTCGGCAACGCTCCGTTTCCCATCCCCGCTCATCGAGCCGGACGTGCGGCGCTACCGCATCCGGCTCTCCGACTGGCTTCACCGCGAGGCACACGGAGAGCAAACTAACCGCACGCGGCTTCGGTGCGGTGAGTAACTCTCCTTCGCCCCTCGACACAGCAATCTCCGGCGGCTCCTGTCGTT
>JBATYU010000671.1:0-3050 GCA_049674245.1 Bradyrhizobium sp.
CCGCGCTGCCGCTGCAAAACGCGCCCAACGCCAATCCGCAGGCGATCGGCGTCGATTTCTCCGCCGGCGCGGCCTCGGTCGCCGCGCAATTGAACGCGGCGCTCGGCAGCAATCATCTGCAGTTCTCGAACGCGGCCGGCTCGCTGCGCGTCGTCGACGACGGCACCAGCAGCGCGAGCGTCAACGCGGCGTCGGTCACGACGACGATCACCTCGCTTGCCAGCGGAAATCCGCAGTTGCCGTTGTTCACCGACGACAATTTGCTCTACACCGGCCAGATCACGGGGAGCGGCCCGCAGATCACCGGCCTTGCCGGACGCATCACCGTGAACGCGGCGGTGGTGACCGATGCATCGAAGCTCTCGGTCTACAACACCTCGCCGGTCACCGCGCCCGGCGATACCACGCGCTCCGATTTCCTCTATTCGCAACTGACGTCGGCGAAATTCAGCTATTCGACCAAAACCGGACTGGGCTCGAATGCGGCGCCGTTCAATGGCACCGTCACCGACTACATGCAGGCATTTCTCAGCCAGCAAAGCAATGCCTCGACACTGGCGACGCAATTGCAGCAGGGCCAGAGCGTCGTCGTCTCCACCTTGCAGCAGAAATTCAACTCCACCTCCGCCGTCAATATCGACACCGAAATGGCGAACCTGATCCAGGTGCAGAATACCTATGCCGCCAATGCCCACATCATGTCGGTCGTTCAAAGCATGATGACGAGCTTGTTGCAGATTCCAGTGTAAGGCGCTCAAAATGTCGGTCAGCAGCATCAATTACGGTTCTTCGGTGCTGGGCCAGTCGGTCCAGAACATCAACAACCAGCTCACCAACCTGTCGACGGAGCTTTCGACCGGGGTGAAGTCGCAGACCTATGCCGGCATGGGCGTCAACGAAGGTTTTGCGATCGCCGCGCGGGCGCAGCTTTCGAACATTTCGGCGTTCACCACCACGATGACCAACGTCAATACGATCATAGCCGCGGCCAACACCGGCTTGCAGTCGCTGTCGCAGACCGCGAAATCGGTGCAGAGCTCGGCGGCCCCCACCCCGCAAAACCTAGGCAGCAGCGGGCAGACCATCGCGCAGCAAAACGCGCAATCCCAGCTTTCATCGATCGTCGGCATCCTCAATACCCAGGTCGGCGACCGCTACATCTTCTCCGGCAGCGCCATCAACACGCCGGCGGTCGCATCCGCCGACGACATCATGAACGGCACCGCCGGCAAGGCCGGCCTGAAGCAGGTGATAGCGGAACGGCAGCAGGCCGATCTCGGCACCAGCGGCTTGGGGCGCCTTGTCATTACTTCGCCGACGCCGACATCGGTGCAGGTGGCGGAAGATGTCGCGGGCTCGCCGTTCGGCTTCAAGCTGAGTTCAGTGACGTCGTCGCTGACCGGGGCCACGGTGAGCGGTCCTGCCGGCTCGCCGGCGGCGGTTTCGGTCGACCTCGGCGCCACCAATCCCAATCCGGGCGATCAGGTGAGCTTCACCTTCAATCTTCCCGACGGCACCACCGAATCCGTTCAGTTGACGGCAACCAATACGACGCCGCCGCCGACCGGCAGCTTTGCGATCGGCGTTACCTCGACGGCGACGGCCGCCAACCTCAAGGCCGCCCTCAACAGCTCGATCAGCACGCTCGCCAACACCGCGCTGGTGGCGGCGTCGGCTGTGGCCGCTGGCGATAATTTCTTCAATACGGACGGGACCGCGGTTGGAACCGTGGTCAACAACAAGGCGGCGCTGCCGGCGCCGATCACCGGCGCGACGCTGTTGTCGGGTGCCGCCAACACCGACTCGCTCGCGGCCAATTTTGCGCCGGGCGACACCATCACCGTGAACGGCAAGCAGATCAGCTTTGTCGCCGCCGGCGCGACCGGCAACCAGCTCAACGTCACCGACAGCGTCCAGACACTGCTGAAGAAAATCGATTCGATCACCGGCACCTCGACGCCGTCGACCATCAGCGGCGGCGTGGTCACGCTGCATACCGACGATGCGGCAAGCCTTTCGGTCACGAGTTCGAACCCGGCCGCGTTTGCGGCGCTCGGGCTCGGTCCCACGGTGACGGCGATCCAGCCGCCGCTGCGCGTCAGTGGCTTGCCACTGGGCTCCGCCACCTCGTTTGTCAGCGGTACGCCGGCAAATACCGTATCCTGGTACACCGGCAATCCAGGGCCGCGGGCTTCGGCACGGGCATCGTCAACCGCGCGGATCGATCAGTCGGTGACCGTTCAGTACGGGGCGCAGGCCAATGAATCCGCGATTCGTTCGCAGCTTCAAACCCTGGCGGTTTTTTCAGTGTTCTCCGCTCCGCCTGCGGGGACGAATTCCGCCGGGCAGATTCTGGCGCTGAGCCAGCGGGTCACGCAAGGTCTGACGACGCGGCCGGGTACGCAAACGATCCAGGACATTCAGGCGGATTTTGCCACGGCACAGCTGACGATGAAAAATGCGACGAGTCGGCAAAAGCAAAGTCAGGCGATGCTGCAGAGTATCGTCGACCAGGCCGAGACCGTTTCGCCCGATCAGGTGGCGAGCGAGGTCCTCGCGCTCCAGACCAGCCTGCAGGCTTCCTATCAAACGACGTCGATACTCTCCCAGCTCAACCTGACGAAGTATCTTCCGGTCGGCTAACCGCGGTCGTTAGCCTTTCGTTAACCACGTCTATTTAACGTTTGTTTAGAACTGCAGGCCGCTTCGGAGTCCTTCATGATCGAACAGTTTCACCTCGTGGTGGCCACACCCTGCTTCGGCGGGCAGGTTTCCAGCATCTATGCCAGCTCGATTTTCGGGCTGCAGCGGGCGGTGCGCGCCAAGTCCAACATCGACCTCAAGGTCCTGATGCGGGATGGCGACGCGCTGATCACGCGCGCGCGGGCCAACCTGGTGACGATGTTCCTCGACGATCCCGCCGCAACCCATCTCCTGTTCGTGGACGCGGATATCGGCTTTACGCCCGACCAGGTGTTTCGGCTGATCGAATCCGGCGCGGACGTGGTCGCCGGCCTTTATCCGATCAAGCGGGTCAACTGGGACAAGGC
>JBATYU010000672.1:0-1819 GCA_049674245.1 Bradyrhizobium sp.
GATACGCTGGTGGCGTGGTTGCAGGGCCGCAGCGAGATCGCCCATCGCGGCCAGAAGCCGTTGCGGCTGCGCGGCCATGTCAGCGTCAACTCCGATCGCATCGCCATCGAAAAACTGAACGCCGAGATCGACGGCGGCGCCGTTGAAGGGCGCCTTGCCGTCGTGCATCAGTCGTCAGGCGTTTCGCGCTTCGAAGCTGCCCTGAAGGCGGATCGTCTCGATCTCGATACCGCCTCGGCCTTTGCAAGGTCGCTGGCGGGGCCGCAAGGAGACTGGCCAGACCAGGCGCAGCTTTCGCTGGAGATCGGCCGTGCGACATCGGCCGGCCAGGAGCTGCGCGCCTTCACCGCGAAATTCGGGTATGACCCGAAAACGCTCATTCTAAATCAACTGAAGTTCGGCGACGCCAACGGCGTGGCGACCGAAGGCGCCGGGAGTTTCGACCGCGCCAATGCGAGCGGCAAGCTGGCGCTGAATTCAAGCGCGGCGTCGCTTAAGCAGATCACCGCCTTGATCCAGCCGTTTGCACCGTCGCTGGCATCGCGGTTCGATGCGATGGGTGCCGGTCCAGGGCCGGCACGGCTCAAGCTGACGCTCGATGTCGACAAGAATGCCGAACACGCCGATCGCGCCAATGCGCGCGCGACGATCGATATCGATTCGCCGTTGCTCAAGGGCGTCACCACCATCACGGCAAAGCCCGAAGTGGCGGCGCTGCGTGGGATCGATCTCGAAAAACTCCGCCGCAGCGAAATCGGCGTTGAATCCAAACTATGGTCGGAGCGGGGCAGCGCGCTTCTTGCCCTGCTCGGACTGGATCGCGCCATCGCCGCGGGCGAAGGACCGGCTCAGTTCGAGGGATCGGTGAGCGGCGTGTGGCACGCGCCGTCGCATTTGAAGGCGAAGATCTGGGGCGCCGGCCTTGACGCGGATGCCGAAGGGTCTGCCGAGCCGTGGGCGCAGCAGGCCAAGGCCAGCGTCAACTTGCGGGTACGAAGCGCCGATATCGGCCCGCTGCTCGATCTCAAGCCGTCCGACACGCTGGGGCAGAACATACGTCTGTCCTCGCGGGTTTTGCTTGTTGGCGACAGGCTGACCTTCGACGATCTCGACAGCATCGTCGGCGGTTCGCGGCTGCGCGGGCGTTTGGTGCTCACGGCGGGTGAGGTGAAAACCATCGAGGGCGAAATCGGGCTCGATCAGCTAGTGCTCGCGCCGGCCTTTGCGCTCGCCATCGGCGCGGCCGGCCATGATATCGGCGAGCCGCTCGGGGCGGGGCTCTTGAAAGGCTGGCGTGGGCGCGTCGCGTTTCAAGCCTTGCGCGGAGCGTTTCTTGACGGCATCGAATTGCGGCCGGTCAGCGGCACGATCAGGAGCGACGGCCAATCGCTGACACTCGACGGCATCAAGGGCGGGCTAGGCGGCGGCGCGATGATCGCCAATATCGACGCCAGGCCGTCGGCGGATGGAATTTTGCTCAATGCGCGCCTTGAGTTCTCGGACGTCGATGGCGCGGCGTTGCATTATCGCGGCCTCCAAATGCCTACGGGGCGCGCGTCGATGCAGATGACGTTGGCAAGCCAGGGCCGCAGCGTCTCGGCTCTCACAGGCGCGTTTTCCGGAAGCGGCACCGTGACGCTGGAATCGGCCGGCATCGCCGGGCTCGATCCGCGCGCATTCGATGTGGCGATCCGCGCCAGCGACAGCGGCCAGGCGACCGACGACGCCAAGCTCAAGCGGATCGTCGAGCCCGTGTTGTCGGGCGGCAGCCTGCTGGTCGCCGCGGCGCAGATCCCGTTCACGGTGGGCGACGGCCGGA
>JBATYU010000673.1:0-5822 GCA_049674245.1 Bradyrhizobium sp.
ATTGTGCGCCCGTGCAGGCGCCACGCACCGGACCCAGCAACGCACCGGCCGCAGCCGCACGCAAGCCGCGCCGGCGCGCGAGCGGACCGCGTGGCGAGCTGACGCGTGAGCGGATTTGGTTCGTCCCGTTCATTGCGGGAGTGGTCCCGTCCTCTTGCGGAGTGCGAGGCGTTGGCGTACCGGCGAGCCAGCTTGATTGCAACCTGCGCCCATCCTAAGGGCGCGCTCACGGAACCCACAATGCTTTGGCCGTTCAATCACTTCTGGAAACCCCGGATGCCCCCGCGCGGCACCATTGAAGCCATCTATGGCATGATCGTGACGCAAGCGCGAGAACCGTTGTTTTATCGGGACTTGGGCGCACCCGACACGGTTAACGGCCGTTTTGACCTCCTGCTGCTGCATTTGTGGCTGGTGTTCCGGCGGATCAGGTCGATCGAGGGCGGTGCCGAGCTGGGGCAGGCCCTGTTCGACCGCTTCTGTGAGGATATGGACGCCAATTTGCGCGAAATGGGCGTTGGTGATCTTGCCGTGCCGAAGCGGATGCAGGCCTTCGGCGAGGCCTTCTATGGCCGCATGGCGGCCTATGACATGGCTTTGACCGGAGGCGAGGCGGCGCTGGCGCAGGCGCTTTGCAAGAACATCCTCAACGGCGATAAAATCGAACAGGCGCGGCAGTTCGCGAGCTATGCCACGGCGGCCATCGCCGCATTGGCAAGGTTCGATGACGCGACGCTACGGGGTGCGTCATTCAGATTTCCCGCGCCGTTCTCTGAGCTCGCCCAGCCATGAACAAGGCAACGACAGACAAGATCGATCCCTGGCGCGTTCCCGTTATCGTCGCGCAAGTACCCGATACGGGATTGCACCGCGACTTGGAAGCGGATGCGGCCGCGCGCAAGGCGATGGCCGAAGTCGCGGGCCTGCGCGAAGTTCTCTCCGTGCGAGCGTCATTCGACGTGAACCCCAAAAGCGATGGCCGCTTTCAGGTCACGGGAACCGTCAGGGCGCGCATCGGGCAGACTTGCGTCGTCACGCTCGACCCGATCGAGAGCGACATCGACGAGCCGATCGACCTGGTGTTCGCGCCGCCGGAGCAGATTCCTGCATTGTCCGACATGGTCGATGACGACGTCGAGAGTGAAGCTGAAATATCCGATCCGCCGGAGCCGATCATTGGCGGCGTGATCGATCTCGGCAGGCTCGCAACTGACGCGCTGTTCTTGGGAGTTGATCCCTATCCGCGCAAACCAGGCGTCGTGTTCGAGCCGCAGATCGCCGCCGCCGATCCTGAGGATCATCCGTTTGCCGCGCTGAAAGCGCTCAAGGGCAGCGTCAATGCGAAAAAGCCCAAAGGGAAGTGAGTGGCGGTCGAAGTTGCGGCCAAGCTTGCATCTTGGTCGAGGTGGATCTGGTTCAAGTCTGAAATTCGTCATAACGCATTGAGATGATTTAGCTTATGTCGACGAATCCGATTCTGCCCGACTCGACGCTGGGGCACCAAAAGAGAGGGGTCAAGAGGTTGTGTCGCGGCGGGGACACGCTATTGTCGCCGCCCGGCCGGAGTGCGCCGTTGCGCTCCGCCGTTCGCCAGGTCCGTGGCGACAGGACCGCACTAGAAATAATAAGTTGCTAGTGCTCCTTCAATTCCGAAGTTCGCATCAGTGGGGCCGCATATCGTTGCGAATTTCAGGATCGGAGCACCAGGGCGTAGTGAGATCGTAGGGGATCGGGTTTCCGGGACGTTCATGCCTCAAAAGGTTCGAATCGCGCTTGACGCCATGGGCGGCGATGTCGGCGCATCGGTCGTCATTCCCGGCGCCGCGATTTCGTTGACCCGGCATCCCGGCACCGAATTCTTGCTGTTCGGCGATCGCACGCTGATCGATCCGGAACTGACAAAACATCCGGCGCTCAAGGCGGCCTCGCGCGTCATCCATACCGACGTCGCCGTCAGCATGAACGACAAGCCGAGCCAGGCGTTACGCCGCGGCCGCAGGACATCGTCGATGTGGCTGGCAATCGACGCCGTCAAGAAAGGCGAGGCCGGCGTTGCCATCTCCGCCGGCAACACCGGCGCGTTGGTGGCGATGGCGCGATTTTGCCTTCGCATGCTTCCGGGGATCGACCGTCCGGCGCTGGCGGCGCTCTGGCCGACGATGCGCGGCGATTCCGTCGTGCTCGATCTCGGCGCCACCATCGGCGGCGACGCGCATCATCTGATTGCGCTGGCCGTGATGGGCAGCGCGATGGCGAGCGTGCTGCTTGATCTGGAACGGCCGACCGTCGGCCTGCTCAATATCGGCGTCGAAGAGATGAAGGGCCACGAGGAAATTCGCGAGGCCGCGGAGTCGCTGCGAGCGATGAGCCTGCCGCAGCTCGAATATGTCGGCTTCATCGAGGGCGACGGCATCGGCAAGGGGGCGGCCGACGTCATGGTGACCGAGGGATTTTGCGGCAACATCGCCCTGAAAGCCGCCGAGGGAACCGCACGGCAATTGGCTGAATTTCTGCGCGACGCCATGTCGCGCACCTGGCGGTCCCGCCTCGGCTATCTGTTCGCCAAGGCCGCCTTCCGGGCGCTGCGCGAAAAGATGGACCCGAACAAGTCCAATGGCAGCGTGCTGCTCGGGCTGAACGGCATCGTGGTCAAAAGCCACGGTGGAACCGACGCCGAAGGCTTTGCCTATGCGGTCGATTTTGGCTATGAGATGGTCCGCCACGATCTCCTCACCAAGATCAATCAAATGCTCAACCGCGACGGCAGCGCGCTCGTACCGCCGCCGACCGCGCCGGAGGCTGTCTCGTGACTGCAATTCGTTCGGTGGTGCTCGGCTGCGGTTCCCATCTGCCGCGGCAGATCCTGACCAATGCCGAACTTGCGGCGCGGATCGACACCTCGGACGAATGGATCGTGCAGCGTACCGGCATCCGGCAGCGTCATATCGCCGCCGAAGGTGAGTTCACGTCACATCTGGCCATCCATGCGGCGCGCGCGGCGCTTGCCCATGCCAAGGTTGACGCGCAGTCGATCGACCTGATCGTGCTGGCGACCTCGACGCCCGATAACACCTTCCCTGCGACCGCGGTCGCGGTACAAGACGGGCTCGGCATCAACCGCGGTGCGGCCTTCGATCTGCAGGCGGTGTGCTCGGGTTTCATTTTTGCACTCGCCACCGCCGATAATTTCCTGCGCACGGGCGCCTATAAACGCGCGCTGGTGATCGGCGCCGAGACGTTCTCGCGTATTCTCGACTGGAGCGACCGCGGCACCTGCGTGCTGTTCGGCGATGGCGCCGGCGCGGTCGTGCTCGACGCCGAGGTGCAGCCGGGCAAATCCTCAGACCGCGGCATATTGACCACGCATCTGCGCTCAGACGGGCGGCACAAGTCGAAATTATATGTCGACGGCGGTCCGTCCTCGACCCAGACAGTCGGCCATCTCAGGATGGAAGGCCGTGAAGTCTTCAAGCATGCCGTCGGCATGATCACCGACGTGATCGTGGATGCCTTCAACGCCACCGGGCTTACGGCCGAGGACGTCGACTGGTTCGTCCCGCATCAGGCCAACAAGCGAATCATCGATGCTTCAGCGCACAAGCTTCATATTGCACCGCAGAAGGTGGTGTTGACCGTCGACTTGCACGGCAACACCTCGGCCGCTTCCATACCGCTCGCGCTCGCGATTGCAATCAAGGACGGACGCGTCAAGAAGGGCGATCTGGTGCTGTTGGAGGCCATGGGTGGCGGCTTCACCTGGGGGTCGGCACTGCTGCGCTGGTAGCGGCGTATTAAAATGTTTGCCTTTATTGCAACCTTCTTCCTGTTATTACATTGATGAGTGCTGTTGACCGTCGTGTGTTAACCTCCTAATTTCAGATAGGAATTGTTCGCCGTGAGTTGGGGCAGGCGATGACCGGAACCGGAAAAACAGTCACACGCGTCGATCTGTGCGAGGCCGTCTATCAGAAGGTCGGCTTGTCGCGCACGGAGTCGTCCGCGTTCGTGGAACTGGTCCTGAAAGAGATCACCGATTGCCTTGAGAAGGGCGAGACGGTGAAGCTGTCGTCGTTCGGCTCATTCATGGTGCGCAAGAAGGGTCAGCGTATCGGCCGTAATCCGAAGACCGGCACCGAGGTGCCGATTTCCCCACGCCGTGTCATGGTCTTCAAGCCGTCCGCTATTCTCAAGCAGCGGATCAACGGCCACAGCCCGGCCAACGGCGGGGCTACGGAAGACTAAGCAAAGCTGACCTAACTAGGCTGACCCAACTGACCTGACCCCGATAAGTCTCTCAACGGGCGATCGAGAAGGAAGCGAGCCTTTGGACAAGGCGCCGGATGCGTTCCGAACCATCAGCGAGGTCGCGGACGATCTCGATATCCCCCAGCACGTCCTGCGGTTCTGGGAGACCCGGTTCGCCCAGATCAAGCCGATGAAGCGGAGCGGGGGCCGGCGCTATTATCGGCCCGACGATGTCGATCTGCTCAAGGGCATCCGGCGGCTGCTCTATAGCGAGGGCTACACCATCCGCGGGGTGCAGCGCATCCTGAAAGAGCATGGGGTCAAATCGGTCCAGGGTCTGGCGGATGCAACGGCAGCGGTCTCGTTTGGCGCGATCGAGGAGGCGGTCGGACACAGCCTGCGGGAAGAAAATGACGGTGAGGACACAGCCGACACCCCCGGCGTCGACGCCGACGACGATGACTATCAAGGGGGGGAAGGCATCGATTTCCGCTTTGCCGACGTCGATGACGACGGCCTCCTGACCTCCTTCCGCGCGAAACCAGGCGAGAGCGGTGCGGGGCTTCCGCTGGATCGCGAGCGCCTCGAACGCGTGCTGCAGGATCTGACTGCCTGCCGGCATTTGCTGGATCAGGCGTTGAAAGATGGCTGATCGCCGGACCGCTGCGCGGCCAGTCGGGCAGACCCGACCCGCTTCTTGCGCAAAACCCCGATCGAAGCTAAGGGAACGGCATCGGAGCGTGGCGCAGCCCGGTTAGCGCACTAGTCTGGGAGACTAGGGGTCGGAGGTTCAAATCCTCTCGCTCCGACCAATTCACCCCAACAAAATCAACAGCTTCCGCAGCATCGCTCCACTTTGCCCGAATCGCAAATTGGAACGGACGGGAGACAAAGTGCTCAGTTGGGAGCGCAAAGTCCCGAAATAGTCCCGAACCACGTTCTCGGCTCGTTCTCTGGCGCGATCGAGCACGATGACAAAATCCAGGGTGGGACGATCAAGATCATTCTTGAGCAGGTCAACCGGCATGGTCGGTCGAGGGCTTCGTTACCGGATGGGACGGTCCTAGTCGGTTCAAGCCGACAACCATTTTTGGATGCGGCGAGGGTTTTGATTGCTGCCGGTTATGACCCCGACAGCTGGCTTGAGGGATGGCGACCGGGAGCAACAGCCTTCGCGTTGAGAGCGCGTCTCGCGGCCGCCGCTCGGCTCACGGTCGATGAGACCAGAACGGTGTTCGCACCTTGGAAGCCGTTTTCTCCGTCGGCGGTCTCCTCCAGCATTCGTCAATCCGCGGAGGCAGCTACCAGCCCAGCTGCCACCCCTTCGGCGCTCCTGCAGCCCCCGCTTGAACTGCATTCAAAACAAACATCAGGGACTGAGCCGCCTGCTGCGCGAACAGCCCCATCGTCCGCTGACGAGTGCACGGACAAGATTGGCTTCAATTTTGACAACGGCAGTTCCAGTTCTTCACACGCGTAAGCCAGCGCGCGCTGCGGCGCGTGGGGTATAGATCACCACCCCGTCACGGTCGTGATCAGTCCGCTCTTAAGGACCGAACTCGGGGTGAGACCTGAGG
>JBATYU010000674.1:0-6767 GCA_049674245.1 Bradyrhizobium sp.
CACCAGCGCGGTTCCGCCGCCGTCGGGAAGGTTGAGCCGGGCCAGCGACTGGCCGGCGGTCACGGTATCGCCGGCATCGACCAGCACTTCGGCGACTTTCAGGCCCTGGCGTTCCGGGCGCACCGCGGTCTCCTCGCGGGCCAGCACCAATCCCGTGACCTCGACCAGGTTGGAGAAGCAGGACTTTGCCGCCTTCAGCACGGTGACGGCCGCGCCCTTGGGGGCGTCGGGGTCTTCGTCGGCGGCGAGGCAGGGGTGGGAGGCAAGCGTGAGCAGGCCCGCGACGAGCGGGCTCAAAAGCCTCCTAGAAACGTCGCGCGCGAAGTTGCTCATTGGAATTCCCGTCCCGGTTTTTCCTGCTCCCTCGATATCAGAACGCCGGCCCAAGCGCCAACGGGACGATGAGGGAGCGATCAAGGGGACGATAAGGGCGATAGCCGCAAGGCGGCGGCCGTAAAACGGGAGGCCGGCGAAGCCTGCGCAAAATCATCAGTGCGCGCGATATGCCTGACAATCTCCGGATTGATCAGCTTGCCGTGCGAGAGCGGCAGCATGTGCCCCGCGGCCGGCAAATGCCGCGCGTCAACGTCTGGGATCAGCGAGGCCAGCCGCGCGACAATGCGCTGGGTGAGGTTGGGCGACAGGCCGCCGGAAAACAGCAGCGTCGGCACGCCAATGCCGGCGGCGGCCGCCGCGACATTCTCCTCCGCGAGGGCTGCGGTGAAATCGAACGCGAGCTTGTCGGCGTGCGCGATCATGCGCAGCCGCGCCTCCGGCGACAGTTTTTCAGGTGGCCCCGATCCGTTCCAGAACGTCATGAACTTGTCGATCGCCTCCATGGCAAGGCCTTTCGAGAGATCGAGCGAAAGCTCGCGCGCCAATTGTGCGAACTGCCGGTGCAGCCGCCCGTCCGCGGCGCTGTCGGCCAACAAGGTCGGCAGCACCGGCTCGATCAAAGTAAGACTGCGGACGCGGCTTGCGAAGACAGAGGCCGTCGCCATTTTGAACGCGATCGCCCCGCCATAGGAATGGCCGACCAGATGAAGCGGCCCCTCGGCCTGCGCGATGCGTTCGCCCAAGCATGCGACTTCCTCGGCGAGCGTCGTCGGCAGCACGACCGAGCCGCGATTGCTGCCATATCCGGAAATATCCGGCGCGATCAGGCGATAGCTGCCGCCGAGCTCATCGGCGAGCCGCGCCCATTGCCGCCCCGAACCGAGCGAGCAATGCAGCGCGATGACGCACCCCCTCGGCCGCCGTGCCGAGGGGGCATGATGTGAACCGATCATCGGGCCGTTCCCGATTGGGTTTGCGTGTCCAAGGGCCGCGCCGACTTTCGCCAAGGCAGCAGCATCGAGACGCGCTGTCGGTAGCGGCGATAGTCGTCGCCGAACATCTCGACGAGATCGCGTTCCTCGAGCAGGATGCCGACGATGATGTAGGCGGTGGTAACGCCTGCGAACAACAGATGGCCCGCGGTCATCACCGGCGCCGACCAGAACGCGATGATGAAGCCGAGATAGATAGGATGCCGCACGAACTGGTAGAACAGCGGCGTCTTGAAACGCACCGGCGGCATCGCCCGGCCGGTCAAATTGTTGGCGACCTGGTGCAATCCGAACAGCTCGAAATGATTGATCAGGAACGTGCTGGTCAGAACGATCAGCCAGCCGGCGAGCGAGACGCCGACCAGTGCGTCGGCGAGATTCGGATTCTCGACGCGCCAGATCACCGCCGGCATCGGCCGCCACTGCCAGCACAACAGCGCCAGCGCCGAGGTTGCGAACAGCACATAGGTTGAGCGTTCGACCGATTTCGGCACGAACCTCGTCCACCACTGCTTGAACTGGCGGCGCGCCATGACGCTGTGCTGGATCGCAAACAGCGACATCAGCACGAGGTTGACGATGACGGCTTCGGTGATCGGGGAGGCCTCGCCGCTGTCGATGGTCTTGGGCACCACGAAATTTTCGACAAAACACAGCGCGTAGAGAAACGTCACGAAGAAGAAGGCGTAGGACAACAATCCGTAAACAAGTGCTATCAGTCGGGTCATGTTAAAATTCTCCAGCATTTGAAATTTTCTTTGATTGTATCGATCGCGGCATCTCTCACCGCTTGGTCACCACGACCTCCAGATATTCGCTCGGGACGATCATGGTGGCGTCGCCGGACCTGTTCATGCGCACGATCAGCGCATGCAAATCGGTCCGGAGATTTTCTCCGGCAGCAGCATCCAGCGCCGCGAACGCCTTCAGCACCGGGCCGTAAAAGGTCTTGAACACGTCGAGGAAATGTTCGGGCGATCGATAGCGGAAGTTGAACAGGCGCGGCTCGGCCTTGATCGAGGTCGCATCCCTGCCGAACATCTCGTCGAGCCGCGCGCGCGTCCCCCAGAGCGCCGGCGATTTGGCGCCTTGTGGCGGCGGCAGGTATTTGCCCAGCGTCTTGAAGACCTGTCCGATAAAGCCTTCCGGCGTCCAGTTGGCGAGACCGATCTTGCCGCCGGACTTGCAGACCCGCAGCAACTCGCTCGCCGCCTGATCCTGGTTCGGCGTGAACATGACGCCGAAGGTGGACATCACCGCGTCGAAGGCGGCGCTGGCGAACGGCAGATTTTCGGCATCGGCCTCCATGAACTCGATCGACAGGCCTTCCGCCAACGCGCGCGCCTGCCCCGCTTCGAGCAAGGCCGGCACATAGTCGGTTGAGGTGACGCGGCACCAGCGGCGGGCGGCCGCAAGGCTTGCCATGCCGTTGCCGGCGGCCACGTCGAGCACCTTGGCGCCGGCGCGCAGATCGAGCGTCTCGCAGAGTTCCTCGCCGACGATTTGCAAGGTCGTGCCGACGACGGCGTAATTGCCCGAAGACCAGGCCGCCTGCTGCCTGGTCTTGAGGGCGGCAAGGTCTGATGTTGCCGGGGTCGCGGAATTGCCGGTTTGTCTGGCGATAGTTGCGCCTGCCATCGGGGTGTCCTTTCGGGCTATGCAGCGCGGTCATGGCGGATGCCGCCGCTGAACCGAGACTGGCCCTGCGCTGACCTAAAGACACTGACGGCGGCTTGATTTTACCTTCAGAGCAGCCTGATTGTTTCTTGAGGGCCGGTCGGCCCAGGATTGGGTAAGTGAAATTTATCTTTGTAAATCATGTGCTTGATACCGATCGACGGGAGCTGAGCTGCGGCGGCGAGGGCGTTCCGGTCGAGCCGCAGGTGTTCGACCTGTTGCTGTATCTTTTGGAAAATCGCCATCGGGTGGTCAGCAAGGACGATGTGTTCGAGCATGTCTGGGAGGGCCGGATCGTCTCGGAATCGACGCTGACCTCCAGGATCAACGCCGTCCGCAACGCGGTCGGCGACACGGGTAAGGAACAGCGCCTGGTGCGCACCATCGCCCGCAAGGGATTCCGCTTCGTCGGCGAAGTGTGCGTGCGGGACGAGCTCAGCGTCGATGAAATCCCGGTTCAGCGGCCGGGCGACGAGGCCGAGCAGCCGGAGCCCGCGCTCTCGGCGCTGGATCGCCCGGCGATCGCGGTGTTGTCGTTCACCAACATGAGCGGCGAGGCGGGGCAGGAATATTTTTCCGATGGGATCAGCGAGGACATCATCACCGCGTTGTCGAAGCTGCGCTGGTTCTACGTGATCGCGCGCAACTCCTCGTTTGTGTACAAGGGACGATCGGTTCATCTGAAGCAGATCGGCGCGGAGCTTGGCGTCGACTATGTCGTCGAGGGCAGCGTCCGCAAGGACGGCGATTGGGTGCGCATCACGGTGCAGTTGAACGACGTGTTGACCGGCAGCCACATCTGGGCGGAGCGCTACGACCGCAGTCTGGCCGACGTGTTCGCCGTGCAGGACGAGATCACTCAGGCCATTGTCGCCGCGATCGAGCCGCAGCTCTATGCCGCCGAGAATTTTCGCAACCTGCGCAAACAGCCCGACAGCATGGACGCCTGGGATCTCGTGATGCGCGCGCTGTCGCATTATTGGCGGGTGACGCGGCAGGACAATGTGGCGGCCCAGGCGCTGTTGGAAAAAGCCATTCACATCGACCCAAGCTACGGCCAGGCGCTCGGCCTGCTCGCGGCCAGCCATGTTTTCGGCGCCCATATGGGTTGGGAGGAGATGGCGAAGGCGATACCGGTGGCCGAGCGCGCGGCGCTGGCGGCGATCGGCGCCGACAGCGAGGACGCCTGGGCGCATTGTGCGCTGGCGAGCGTCTACCTTTTCAACCGCCGCTTCGACGATTGCCTCGCCGAATTCGAGCTGGCGCTCACGCTCAACCCCAACTTCTCTCTCGCGCGGGGATATTACGGCGTGGCGCTGGCCTATTGCGGGCGCTGGCAGGAGGGCGATCGCGCCGCGCGGCATGCGCTTAGGCTCAGCCCGCGCGATCCGTTCGCCGCGATCTATTGCGGCGTCGCCGCCTATTCGCAATTCGTCGGCGGCCATTACGAGGAGGCGATGCGGCTGGCGCGCGAGGGCTTGCGGCAACGCGCCGATTTTGTCGGCGCCCACCGCGTGCTGACCGCGGCAGCCGCCGCGGCCGGCTACGACGACATCGCGCGCGCGGCGCTAGTGGAATTGCGCCGCGTGCAGCCGGACATTTCGCTTCACTGGATCGCCACGGAAATGCCGTTCCGGCACGAGGCCGAGCGCGCCTGCTATCTGGAGGGGTTTCGGCGCGCGGGGTTGGGGTAGGGGGACTGCGTCGAACCCTCATGGTGAGGAGGCGCGTAGCGCCGTCTCGAACCATAAGGCCCCGGCGCCAATTTCCGGGCTTCATCCTTCGAGACGCTTGCTGGCGCAAGCTCCTCAGAGTCCGACTCAAAATGCAGCCCGAAGAACTAGGTCGTCATTGCGAGGAGCGTAGCGACGAAGCAATCCAGTCTTCGGCACACAAAGGCTGGATTGCTTCGCTGCGCTCGCCGGCGGCATGGTAATGGTATCTATCAATGGTATCTACCAAAATCGAAGGAGGCGGACCATGAGCGCAACCGCCAAATTGTTCATGCATGGCCGCAGCCAGGCCGTGCGGCTGCCCAAGGAATTCCGCTTCGAGGGCACGGAAGTGCGGGTCAGCAAGGTCGGCGACAAGGTCATTCTGGAGCCGCTGAAGAAAAAGCCCATCGATATCGAGGCGTGGTTCGCGCGTCTTGACGAACTCGGCGGGCGCGATTTCCTGCCGGATGGTATCCCTGACGATCCGCCGGCTGAACCGGATCCGCGCGTCTTCTTCGACGAATGATCTGCCTCGACACCAACATCGCGATCTATGTCATCAACCGGCGCATGCCCGGAATTCGCCGCGCGCGGCGGCGTTGTCAGGGCAAGGGCGCTGTTCGGCGCGCGGCTGAAATGGCGGCCAATTGACGGATACGCTGGTGGCATGATAGCTATCAAAGGTATCTACCAAAAAGGAGGCGGACCATGAGTGCAACCGCCAAATTATTCATGCATGGCCGCAGCCAGGCCGTCCGGCTGCCCAAGGAATTCCGCTTCGAGGGCACCGAGGTGCGCGTCAGCAAGGTCGGCGACAAGGTCATTCTCGAGCCGGCCGAGAAGAAGCGGTTTGACGCCGCTGCATGGCGCGCGGGGCTCGAGGAATACCGCGACATTCCGTTCATGGAGGACGGCCGCGATCAAGGCACTATTGTCGATGATGATGACGCGGCAGCCTTGGCGTGATCTGCATCGATACCAATGTCGCAATCGCGGCGCTCAATGGCCGGCCCCCGCAAGTGGTCGAACGTCTCGCCGAGGCACTGACACGCGGCCCTGTTGCCCTGCCGGCGCCATCGCTGCATGAATTATGGTACGGCGCGGCGAAAAGCGCGCGCGTTGCCGAAAACGTCGAGCGCATCGAACGGTTTCTGAGCGCGGAGATCGTCGTTCTGCCGTTCGACGCGGACGATGCGCGCGAGGCGGGCTTCATCCGCGCACATCTGAAACCGCTCGGCATCCCGATCGGCAACTACGATGTCTTGATCGCCGCGCAGGCCTTGCGCAGGGGGCTGACGCTTGTCACGGCTAATGTTGGTGAATTCGCGCGCGTGCCGGGGCTGATCGTTGTGAATTGGACGGCGTGATGGACGCGGTGGTTGCAGCGCAGAACGAGGACAGCACGAGGCCGACCTGCGCCAGCTTCGTGCCGCCGCCGTCGGGTAGGTTGAACCGGGCGAGCGTCTAGAGCATCCGCCGGCTGAGATGAACATGGCGAGCCGGCCGCTCTACCGTATGAGATCCAAGGCGCTTCGAACCTAACTCAATTCGACGTTAGACGGGCGGTTCGACGTCGGCATGACGGTCACGGCGCCGGCGGATGTTCCGCTGACCATCAGCACGAACACCGATCTGACCGCCGGTATCGATGCTCCGCTCATCCCGTTCGGCGTGAGCGTACCGCCTCCGGGCGTCATCCCCCGTCAACTCACCCTCAACGAGACGTTCGACCAGTACGGCCGTCTTATCCAGATGCTCGGCACCACCGTCCCACCTGGCTCGCCAAGCGCCGGTTTCGGCCGCGCTTACGAGAGTCCCGTGACAGAATCAGTGCGCGCCGGAGCGACCGAGGTCTGGGAGATATTCAACACCACGGCAGACGTTCACCCCATGCACTTCCACTTGGTGAACGTGCAGGTTATCAACCGGCAGCCGTTCCAGGTGAGCAGCCTCGGCAATACTCAGGGAGGTGTGAACTTTACTGGCCCCGCCACACCGGCCGAGCCGAATGAGACCGGGTGGAAGGAAACGGTCATGATGTTCCCTG
>JBATYU010000675.1:0-6058 GCA_049674245.1 Bradyrhizobium sp.
GGTCGAGACGCTCGCCAATGGGCGCAGCGTGGTGAAGGTTCGGGTCCGCGCCATCGCCGAGGGCGGTGAGGCCAACCGCGCAGTGACGGGGCTGCTCGCCAAGGCGCTTGGGGTGCCCAAGGCAAGGGTGCGGCTGTTGTCCGGCGCGACCTCGCGGCTGAAGCAGATCGCGGTTGACGGCGATCCCAAGCTACTTGGCGATAGCTTGCGCAAGTTGACCGCCAAGCCGGATCGATCGAGAGACAAAGGACTGAGATGACGGCCCGCATCATCGATGGAAAAGCCATTGCATCAAAACTTCGCGCCCGCGTCGCCGATGAAGTCGCCCGCGTCAAGCGCGATCATGGTCTGATGCCCGGGCTCGCGGTGGTGCTGGTCGGCAATGACCCGGCCAGCGAAATCTATGTCCGCAGCAAGCACACCCAGACGCAGGCCGCCGGCATGGCGTCGTTCGAGCACCGGCTGCCGGCCGATGTCGCGCAACCCGATCTGCTGGCGCTAATCGGAAAACTCAATCGCGACGCGAGCGTGCACGGCATCCTGGTGCAGTTGCCCTTGCCGAAATCGATTCATACCGAAACCATCATCAACGCCGTCGATCCCGCCAAGGACGTCGACGGCCTGCATCCGAACAACGCCGGACGGCTCGCCAGCGGCTTTGCCGCGCTGTCGCCCTGCACGCCGCTTGGCTGCATCATCCTGACGAGAAGCGTGCACGCTTCGCTCGAAGGCATGAACGCCATCGTCATCGGCCGCTCCAACCTGGTCGGCCGTCCGCTGCTGCAATTGCTGCTCAATGAAAACGCCACGGTGACGATTGCCCATTCGCGCTCGCGCGATCTGCCTAAGCTCACCGCGCGCGCCGATCTGGTCTATGCCGCGGTCGGCAGACCTGAGCTGGTGCGCGGCAGTTGGATCAAGCCCGGCGCCACCGTGATCGATGTAGGCATGAACCGGTTGCCTGCCGCCGACGGCAAGACGCGGCCGGTCGGCGATGTCGCATTTACTGAGGCGCTCGATGTCGCCGGCGCGATCACGCCGGTGCCGGGCGGCGTCGGCCAGATGACGGTGGCGTGCCTGCTCGTGAACACGCTGCGCGCGGCGTGTGCGATTGCCGGACTGCCCAAGCCGGGGGTGTGAGGGCCGCCAAGATTCACCCGTCATTCCGGGGCGGGAGTGAAGCGAGCGAACCCGGAATCCATACCCACGATCGGGGGTTATGGATTCCGGGCCTGCGCCAAGCGGCGCATCCCGGAATGACGGGGTAATGAGGCGCGAGATTCTCAGGTACGCAATTGCGCATCGGAGTTCGATGCTTTGCATCGCCCCGGAATGACGACTTTGCCGTCACTTTACCTTTGCCCGCGCGATGCCTTCTTCGATCAGCCTGTGCGCGTCCTCCGCCGCGCCCCAGCGCAGCACCTTCACCCATTTGCCCCGTTCGAGATCCTTGTAGTGCTCGAAGAAGTGCTGGATCTGGGCCAGCGTGATCTCGGGCAGGTCGCCAAAACTCTTCACCTTGTCGTAGCGCTGGGTCAATTTCGACGACGGTACCGCGATGATCTTTTCATCGCCGCCGGCCTCGTCTTCCATCAGCAGCACGCCGACCGGCCGCACGCTGATTACCGCGCCTGGGACGATCGCGCGGGTGTTGGCGACCAGGACGTCGCAGGGATCGCCGTCGCCGGACAGCGTATGCGGGATGAAGCCGTAATTGCCGGGATAGCGCATGGCGGTATAGAGAAACCGGTCGACCACCAGCGTGCCGGCCTCCTTGTCCATCTCGTATTTGATCGGCTCGCCGCCCACGGGGACTTCGATGATGACGTTGACTTCGCGCGGCGGATCGATGCCGATCGGGATGGCGTCAATGCGCATGGCTGGCTCCGTAGGGCTTTTGAATGCGTGTCGCAGAGGGGTCCGCCGCCGGTCAGAAACGGCAGCTTAGTTGGTCCAGGCGAAGGCGACCTTGTCGAGCGATTTAGGCCCGAACTTTTCTGAGCTGCGCGCGACCATGCGGCCGCCGAGCGCGCGATAAAACTCCGTCGCCGGATCATTATCGGAGAGCGCCCATACCACCATGCTCTTCAGCCCGCTCTGCAAAAGGTCGCGCCGCGCGGCGGTGAACAACCGGCGGCCGAAGCCGAGGCCCTGGAATTCCGGGCGCAGATAGAGCTCGTAGATTTCGCCTTCGAAGTGCAGGCTGCGGGCGCGGTTGCGGCCGTAATTGGCGTAGCCGGCGACCTTGTCGCCGAACACCAGCACGCTGACGCGGCTACCCTTGCGGATGGCGCTGTCCCACCAATGCGGGCCGCGGCGGTTGATCAGCTTTTCCAGCTCGGCGCCGGGAATGATGCCCTGGTAGGCCGAACGCCAAGCCTCGTCATGGGTAGACGCAACCGCGGCTGCGTCAGCAGCTCTGGCCGGCCGGACCTCGATCAGGGTTGTGCTCATGGGCGCGATCAAAGCAAGTCGGCGCGCCCGCTTCAAGGTCTATCCTTAATTATCGGTTAACGTGTGGACTTTTTGCATCAGTTTTGTGTTTGAATGTGCCGAAAGAGGACAGGAAGCTGCCTCAGCCGACATCCCGATGATGCGCGGAAGCGCAAAAAACCATATCGGTCGCACGTCACACAAAATCCGGTTCACGGAAAAATGTGAAGGATGTGATTCGCCGCTATGCTGTGACGAAACCGAACCCGAATCTGATTCGCTGGTCAGGCAATTGATGCGCTCGGCAAAGCCGTTTCTCGCGCTGCTGGTTTGCGAGAGCCTCGCCGGCCAGGCCGCGCTGGCAGAGCCACCGTTGGGCGCCCAAGGGCCCGAAGGCGAGCCCAATCGCGAGCAGCAATGGCGGGTGCCGACGCCCGATGCCGATGTCTCGGCACACGCGGTGCTGTTTCGCCCTCAAGGCGAAGGTCCGTTCCGGCTCGCCTTGATCGCGCACGCGACCACGCAAAATGTGCTGCGTCGCGCGCAAATGCCGCAGCCGGAATACCGTGCGCTGGCGGCATTTCTGGTGGCGCGGGGTTTTGCGGTGCTGGTGCCGGAACGCCTGGGCCATGGCGTGACAGGCGGAAAATACCTTGAGGATCAGGGCGGCTGCGACGACGCCGATTACGTCCATGCCGCGCACGCTACCGCCGATGAGATCGCATTGCCGCTGGAATTTTTGCGCGCCCAGCCCTTCATCAGGAAAGACGGTGTCGTCATTGTCGGCCATTCGGCCGGCGGCTGGGGGGCGCTGGCGCTGGCCGGTGAGAATGCCAAGAACATCTCGGCCATCATCGCATTCGCGCCCGGGCGCGGCGGCCACGCCAATGATTTTCCCAATCAGGTCTGCGCGCCGCACACGCTTGTGGCTTCGGCGGGCGAGTTCGGCAAAACCGCGCGCGTGCCGGTGACCTGGCTGGTGGCGGCCAACGATAGCTACTTCTCGCCCGATCTGTCGCGACGGCTTGCCGGCGCCTTCCGCTCTAGTGGCGGCAAAGTGGATTTTCGCGTGCTGGCGCCTTCGGGGAGCGAAGGTCATTGGCTGGCCGAGACCGGGAGCGGGGTCGGGATCGCTGGCCCCGAACTTGATCGCGCGCTGAAGCTGCAAACTCCGGCGGCGGCGAAAAAGCAATGACGCTCTATTTCCTGGTCAAATATCTGCACGTGCTCGGCGCCATCGTCATCCTCGGCACCGGGACCTGCATCGCGTTTTTCATGCTGATGGCGCATCGAAGCGGCGACGCTGGGTTCATCGCGCGCACGGCGGCGACCGTCGTGATAGCCGATATGCTGTTCACGCTGACGGCCATCATCCTGCAGCCTGTCAGCGGCGGGATATTGATGGAATTGTCGGCGACGGCATTCTCCGAGCGCTGGCTCGCGGCCTCGCTCGGGCTTTACGTGGTGGCCGGACTGTTCTGGATTCCCGTGATCTTCATGCAGATCGAAATGCGCAATCTGGCGCGCGCCGCCGCGGCGCAAAATCAGTCGCTGCCGCCGCGCTACTTTGCGCTGTTTGGCCGCTGGTTTTGGTTCGGCGTCCCCGGCTTCGGTTCGGTTATGATCATTTTGTGGCTGATGATCGCGAAACCTTTCTGAGCGAACCGATGAACGCAGAAGCGCCTGTCCGAAAAATCCTCGTGTTCGGCGCGTCCGGATTGATCGGACGCTTCGCCACGGATGATCTGCGCGCGCGGGGTTTTTGCACCATCGGCGTCGCGCGGAATTTTTTGCTTTCGCAGCGGGCGAGCGCCCTCGACCTGCAGATGCCGATCCTGTCGATGGAGCCGGCTGCGCTGGCGCGGTGGTCAAGACCGGGCCTGCGATCGTGCTGATGATGGTGGCCTTATTGATCTTGGACAAGCGATGAACGTTTGGCCCGACGACGACGTGATCCTCTATGACGGCGTGTGCGTATTCTGCTCGCGCTGGGTCCGCTTCGTGGTCGCGCGCGACGTCGCGGCGCGCTTTCGGTTCACGGCGATCCAGTCGCCGTACGGCGCGCGGCTGGCGCAGGCCTTCGGCATCGATCCAAACGATCCCGACACCAACGCTGTCATCCATGACGGCATCGCTTATTTCAAATCCGACGCCGCACTGACGGTGTTGTCGAACCTGCCCGGCTGGGGTTTTGTGCGCGTGGCGTTCGCGGTACCAAAACCGCTCCGCGACGCCGTCTACAATCTCGTCGCGCGCAACCGCTACCGGATTTTCGGGAAGTACGAGACGTGCTTCGTGCCGGATGCGGCGATGCGGGCGAGGGTGATGGAGTAGCGTCTGATATGGTGAAACCGTCATTGCGAGGAGCGAAGCGACGAAGCAATCCAGAGACCGCAAAGAAAGAGTGGATTGCTTCGCTTCGCTCGCAATGACGGGTTTCTCAGCTCTTGACGCTCGCCGCCAAAACCTCTTTTGCCGCCCGCTCGCCACTATCCCGCGCGCCGTGCGCGGTGGAGAAAAAATTCGGCGAGGTCGCCTCGCCCGCAAAGAACAGGCGGCCATCGACGGGCGCGGCGAGCACCGCGCGCTTGCCCGCATGGCCGGGCAGGGCGTGCGAATAGGAGCCGCGCGCGAACGGGTCATGCGCCCAGCGCGATTCCGCTAGCGGCTTTAGTTTGCGGCGGAAATCATTGCCGAGAAACCCCACGATCTCGTCGATCGCCTGCGCCGCCAGCGCGCCGTCGCCGGCATCTTCGAGTGCCAGCGCAAAGCGTCCGCCAAAGAAACCCTCGATGCAGGGCTGGCCGAACGGGCGCAGATGATAGGTGCCCATCGCGCTGCGCATGGTGGCGCCACGCAGATTGCCGTCCTTTGGCAGCGCGCCCTTGGATTCCTGGGGCTCGTCCAGCGCCAGCATCACCTTGTCGGCGAGCCCGAGCGGCAGGCCGGCTGCGGCATCGACTTTCACAGGCAGCGCGGGGTGAAAGCGGATCGTCTGATCGGCGATCAAATTGGTCGGCACGGTGACGATCACCTTGCGCGCGGTCAGCGCGCCTTGCGAGGTCTCGATCCGCACGCGCTTGCCCGAATGATCGATCAGCGTTACCTGTGTGTTCAGCGCCAGCGGGCCACGCGCGCCATAGGCCGCCATCAGCGCGCCATAGCCGCGCCGCACGCGCCAATTGATCTCGGTGTCTTCATAGGCATAGGTGTCGATGATCGAAACCGAATCGAGTTCGGATCCGTTGACGTAGGTTGAAATCGCATCGATCATCGGGTTCCAGCGGTTGCCCGGCTCGAGATAGAGACTGGCGGCGCTGTCGCGGCCGCTTTTGGCGGCCTCCTCGGCGCGATCATGGAAGGCTTCGAGCGCTTTAATGAACTCGGCACGCTCTTTCTGCGGGAAGACGTCGCCAAAGGTCTGCTCGCGCCACGGCGGGTGGCTCTTGTCGATTTCAAAGTTGAGCTGCTCGGCGATCTTGACGAAGGAATTCTTGTCCGCCGAATGCAGCCAGCCGCAGCCGACGTCGAAGATGACGTCGGGCGCGGCCATGATGGTGTGGCCGCGGCCGCCGACGCGCTCGCGCGCCTCCAGCACGATCACCGCGAGAGGGGAATCCTTCAG
>JBATYU010000676.1:0-2309 GCA_049674245.1 Bradyrhizobium sp.
GGTGCAGGCGCTGTTCCGCCTCGATCATCTCGCGCGTGGTGAAGCGATCCTCGCCGCGAGCGTCCTTGCCGAGTTCGACCAGACCAGGTGCGCCGCGCATCGCTCCTATCACCGCGTTGAACTGGTCGATCCCGTCGCTGTGCCGGTGCGCAAACTTCGCCATGTCGCGGCGCGTGAAGGTCGATTGTTGCTGGGTGATCGCGTCCAGCCCAAGGGAGGGATCGGCGACGATCCTCTCGCCATTGCCGCGCGCGATCTCGCGGTGTATCTCGGCGCGGTCGGCTTCGAGTCCTTCGCCTTCGATGCCCCGAACTTCGATCCGTTTAGCGGGCGCGCCGATCTGGCTTTGCGGCTCAAGCGCGAGGCCCTGTGCTTCCAGGCTGCGATGGTCGATGCGCACGTCAACGTCGAGTTCGGCCAGCCGCTCGTTTGCAAGCTCGGCCCAGCGTTCGCGCCAACGCTCCACCATCTCCGTGCGGTTCCACTCCCGCACCTTTTGGCCAAAGCCGTTCTCGTCCACCGCGCGCATGGTCAGCATGACATGGGCATGGGGTTTGGGCATGCCGTCCTCGGCCATGTCCCAATGCACATTGAGATCGGCGATCATGCCCCGATCGACGAACTCGGTCTGCACGAAGTCGCGGGCGAGTTCGATGCCCTGCGCCTCACTCATCTCGCGCGGGATGGCGAATTCGACCTCGCGAGCAAGCTGGGCGTCCTTGCGGACTTCGAACGCCTCGACATCGTTCCAGAGCCGTTCGCGGTCGCGCCACGCCTCCGGTGCGTTCTCCGGCAGCATCACCTCGGAATGCACGACGCCGCGCTTGGCCGAAAAGTCTTGGGCACGATCGAGGCGCTCGTCACGCAGACGCAAGCCCGAGCGGTAGGCGGCGGATGCCACCGCGCTTGCGCCGGACTTGCGGCCAATGACCTTGACGTGAAGATGATAGATCGCCATCGCGACCGGATCATTGACACGGCAAAGCGCACGTCGGAACGACGTATAAGCGCGCCCTCCCTCGAAAAAATCTCGGGAGGGACCATCTGGTGCCAGACCGTCCCGACAACCTTACAGCATTCGGCGTGGCGCTGGACTATCAATTCTCCATCAAGACTGATGGAGAGGTCGATGCGAAAGCCACGGGACTTTGACGCCGAACTGAAGGCACTTGGGGACAAGGCGCGTGACCTCAAGAGCCGCAAGGTGCAGCAGCTTGGCGAACTGGTGATTGCCGTTGGAGCTGACACCCTTAGCGCTAATGAACTGGCGGGCGCGCTGATTGTGCTAGCCGAGACGAAGGACGCCGGAAAGAGGGAGGCATGGTCCAAGCGCGGGGCCGCGTTCTTTCAGGGACGGTCGCGGCGAAATGCACCGGCAACTGACCGCGACTCTGGCAGCGCTCCGGCGCAACCGGGCGGCACGCGACCGCCATCAGGCGGCAAGGGCGCGACGTGACATGCGCAAGTGGCAGGTCGAGCGCCGCAAGCGGACGCGGCTTCTCATCGAACTCGGCGGTCTTGTCGTCAAGGCCGGGATTGTCGAACTGACCGGCGACGACCGCGCCATGATCTATGGCGCGTTGCTCTGGATGGGCGACAAGCTCAGAAGCGATCAGCACGAGCATGCACGGGCACTTTGGAACGCAAAGGGAAAACAGGCTTTCGAAACGGACCCTGAGACACGAACGCGGGCACATCGAAATTGTCCCGGCAACTCATTGCTGATATACGACAACGGTACGTCAGTCGCGCGATCGACACACGGCGCGTGAAGCCAGAGCAGGCGGCGTTGCCATAGGCAACGCCCATGAAAACGTTCTTTAGATGGACCCGAAGCAGAGCGGTGATTGCGCCGCTTAACAGGATCCCGATCGGCCACATCACTGGCTCGAACGGGTGCCCGGTAAAGACCTTCGCGCGTGGCCTAACATATCAATCACGTCGCATGGTGCGCCTCCGATTGGGGAGTGACGTGAATTGAGCCGCTCATAGCGTGATCTGTTTGCCTGCCTTGATCACGGCCACGATATCGATTTTTGAGAGGATCGATCGCAAGGTTCGGTACTGCGATCGCTAAGGCCAGAGTGATCACGACGATCTTCAGATGCGTGGTGCGATTGACGCGATAAATCGAATGGTTCATCTGATGCATTCGTGTGGCCATGCTCGATTTTCGCTTTCCATTAATGCAGAGGGCCGCGCGACGCCTCCTGTCGGCTCGTATACGCGGCCCTGGTATTAGTGGTACGCACCGAAGTCGTATGCCGATCAAATTCCGCGAGAGGTTTGGTGCGCTGTGCGTGGGGCCG
>JBATYU010000677.1:0-1526 GCA_049674245.1 Bradyrhizobium sp.
CTCCAACGAGGAAGCGGCCAACAGCCAGGCGCTGTCGACCCGCCAGTCGATCGCGACGTCCGCGCTGGCGCTCGCCAACACCTCGCAGCAGAGCGTGCTGCAGCTGCTGCGCTGATTTTCGCAAGACTATCGAACAAGGCGGCGGGGGAAACCCCGCCGCATCTACCGGTCGCCCAAGCAAAAACGATCGGGACGCCATCACTCTAAAGTTCACACCAGAAAGGTATGAAACATGTCAAGTATTGTTCTCTCGGCAGCCGTTCGCCAGAACCTGCTCTCGCTGCAAGACACCGCCGCGCTGTTGTCGACCACCCAGAATCGTCTGGCCACCGGTAACAAGGTCAATTCGGCTCTCGACAACCCAACCAACTTCTTCACCGCGCAGGGCCTCAACAACCGCGCGAGCGACATCAACAACCTGCTCGACAGCATCGGCAACGGCGTGCAGGTGCTGCAGGCAGCCAACACCGGCATCACCTCGCTGCAGAAGCTGGTCGATACCGCAAAGTCGATCGCCAACCAGGTGCTGCAGACGACCACCGGCTATACGACTAAGGCCAATGTGACCACGACAGTCGGCGCCGTGGGTTCTGCCGCCGACTTGACGACTGGCGGTACCACCTCGCTGCAGGGCAAGACCGTAATCTTGACGCCCGCGACTGGTCCAGCGCTGACGCTGACCTTCAGTAACGTAGTCGCCGCAGGAAACGTCAACTCGCTCGCTGCACTGAATACCGCGATTTCCGCCGCCGGCATTGGCGTCACGGCATCGATAAGCTTGACCGGCTTCCTCACGTTCACTTCAAATAACGACAATGCGAGCCAGACAATTACGACGGCCGGCGGCGCAGCGCCCAACAACGTTCAAATTACAGGAACGACGGTAGCTGCGATTGTGGCCGGCAGCGGCACGCCGGTCGCCGATCCGAACTCGCAGGCCGTTCGCGCCAGCCTGGTGGCCCAGTACAACAACATCATCGCACAGATCACGACGACGTCGCAGGACTCTTCGTTCAACGGCATCAACCTGCTGTTCGGCGACGATCTGAAGTTGACTTTCAACGAAACCGGCAAGTCCACGCTCACCGTCCCCGGCGTCACCTACGACGCGGCCGGCCTCGGCCTTGGTCCGTTGACCGCGGGTACCGATTTTCTGGACAACAGCTCGGCCAACGCGGTGATCACCAAGGTGACCGCCGCTTCAAACCAGTTGCGGTCGGAAGCCTCGGCGCTCGGTTCCAACCTGTCGATCGTGCAGATCCGCCAGGACTTTGCCAAAAACTTGATCAACGTGCTGCAGACCGGCTCGGCCAATTTGACGCTAGCCGACTCCAACGAGGAAGCGGCCAACAGCCAGGCACTGTCGACGCGCCAATCGATCGCGGTGTCCGCGCTGGCCCTGTCCAACCAGTCCCAGCAGAGCGTGCTGCAACTTCTGCGCTAAGCTCAACGGCAAAAGAAAAAAATAAGACGGCGGGGCAAACCCCCGCCGTTTTTTGTTGCGGTGCCGCGCAGCGCTGCGTCGG
>JBATYU010000678.1:0-22919 GCA_049674245.1 Bradyrhizobium sp.
GGGCTACTGTCTCGGTGGCACACTTCTGGCCATCGCGGCGGCAGCCATGCCACCGGAGCGCCGGGCGAGGCTTCGGACGATGACACTATTGGCGGCGCAAACGGACTTTACCGAAGCGGGCGAACTCACTCTATTTATCAACGAGAGCCAGCTCTCCTTCATCGAGGATATGATGTGGGAGCGCGGGGTGCTTGGCGCACGGCAAATGGCCGGTGCATTCCAGATGCTGCGTTCGAACGATCTGATCTGGTCGCACGGGGTGCGCGATTATCTGCTGGGCGAACGCGCGCCGCCAAGCGACCTCATGGCCTGGAACGCCGATGCAACGCGAATGCCGTTCCGGATGCACGCAGATTACCTGAGGAAGCTGTTTCTCAACAACGACCTTGCCGAGGGTCGCTATATCGCCAATGGCAGGCCGATTGCGCTGTCCGATCTGCGTGCGCCCATGTTCGTGGTGGGGACCGAACGCGATCACGTCGCGCCGTGGCATTCGACGCACAAGATTCACTTTCTTGCCGAGGCAGACGTAACCTTTGCGCTGGCAAGCGGTGGGCACAACGTCGGCATCGTCGCGCCTCCCGGCGGAGAGGGACATCACTATAAGATCATGACCAAGAAGGCTGACGGGCCCTATGTCGGTCCGGAGGAGTGGGCGCGCATGGCGCCCTCGGTGAAAGGCTCGTGGTGGCCCGCCTGGGCTCAATTTCTTGCCGCACACTCCGGGCCGCCGGTCGCTCCACCCGCATTTCCGCAGGTCGGGAGCGGTGAGACGCCTTTGGCCGATGCGCCGGGAGCCTATGTGCGCCAACGCTAGGCGGTCAGATTTGGTTCGGGAAAAGCTTGGCTAGAACGGGCGCGCAGCGCGCCAGCGTCTCGGCCGGCGTTCCGCCCGCCTCGATCCGTGGCCAGTCGAGATCGCCTTCCGTCATGGCTTCCTGCGCGACGGCCACCGCTGCGGTCGCATCGGAAGCATCGTTCTTTCGTGCATCGATGCGCGCCAGCCGTATCGCCCGGTCGGCCTCCAAAATCAGGCCGATATGGCAAACCGCCGGCGCCGTCGCGGCAAACGCGGCGCGTTCGTCCGACCGCAAGAACGCGGCATCAAGTACGACCGAGCTGCCTTGTTCAGCCGTGTGGCGTGCTCGCTCCATCAAAGCCTCGTAGACCGCCTTGGTAACGACGGGTTCATACGCCGAGGTTGGAAGGTGCGTCGTCTCCGGAACGCCAAATAGCGCTTTGCGGATCACGTCCGAACGAACAATCAGGGCGCCAGGCGGTCGCCCGAGCAAGGGCGCAATTGCCCGGCTGAGGACACTTTTCCCGGTGCCCGATAAACCACCGACGGCGACCATGCAGGGCGGTTCGGGATCGATGAGGCGAACGGCAAGATCGAAATAATTTTTCGCTTCATTCCACGCCGATCGGTCGTCTTCGGTCTGCTCGCTCTTCGTAAAAAGCACATGCGCGCGGATCGCTGCGCGCATGGAAAGGAAAAGCGGGAATAGCACCAGCGCATTGCGGCTGGCTTCGTCGGCGATATCCAGATAGCGGTTGAAGAGGGCGTTTGCCGCCGCTGCCTGACCGAAATGGATCAAATCCATCAACGGAAACGCCAGATCATAGAGAATGTCGGTCGTGGCAATGACCGGGTCGAACTCGATGGCATCGAACATGACCGGCTTACCGTCGATGAGAACGATATTGCCGAGATGGAGATCGCCGTGGCAGCGCCTCACGCAGCCGGTAGCGGCCCGTTCCGCGAGGAGGGTGGCCTGCGCAGCCAGCGCGGCATGGCTGAGGGCGTCCAAACGGTCGACCGCATCGCCCGGCAGTCCGTGCACCGCGCGAAACCTTGTCGTATTCCGGTCGATGATCCCGGCGATCGAGTCCAGCCATGGGCCGTCTTGTGTGGGAGGGCATCGGTCATGGGCACGGCGGATTGTGTCGGCCAGCGCGACGGCGAGTGTCGGCTGGATTTCCGAGGTGGCTGCGACGCGATCGAGGCCAAGCGTCTCGTCAAATCTTGCCATCTCGACCGCCCATTCCACCGGTGTGCCCTTGCCGTCGATGGCAAAGCCCGTTTCCCCCTGCGTTATGGGGACGGCCCGGCGGTAGAGGTCAGGCGCAAAGGGAGTATTGACCCTCAGTTCCTCCTCGCAGGCACGCTTGCGCTTTTCGCGGGTCGAGTAATCGAGAAATGGCAGGCGAACCGCGCGTTTGACTTTGAGCACGCGGTCCTTGCCAAGAAAGACGATGGAGGCGTGGGTGTCGACCCGCCGCGTACCGGGTTCGGCGCGGGCGAGAAAGCAAAGCACCGCTCCCTGATCGGTGTCATGCGAGATCGTGGTACCGTTATGTGTCATGGCCGCAGCACAGCGGCGCCGAGCAGCTCGCCGCTCCTGAGCGCACCAAGGGCGGTGTTGGCGTCGCGAAGCGGGAATACGGTTGTGTGCGTCTTAATTCCGACCCTAGGTGCGACGGCGAGAAACGCCTCGCCATCCGCGCGCGTCAGGTTGGCGACCGAGACAATTTGCCGTTCTTCCCAAAGCAAGCGGTACGGGAAGGCCGGAATATCCGACATATGAATTCCGGCGCAGACCACGCGTCCGCCTTTTCGGACGGCGCGCAACGCGGCCGGAACCAGCGCACCGACTGGCGCATACAGGATCGCGGCATCGAGCGACACCGGCGGCGTCTCTTCCGAGGCGCCGGCCCAGACGGCACCCAGTGAAAGCGCAAACTGCTGGGCCGCCGTATCGCCGGCCCGCGTGAACGCATAGACGGCGCGCCCCTGCCAGCCAGCGACCTGTGCCAAGATATGGGCCGCCGCGCCGAACCCGTATAGCCCGAGATGTTTTGCGTCACCTGCCATGGTGAGCGAGCGCCAACCGATCAAGCCTGCACAGAGCAGTGGTGCGAGTGCTGCGTCTTCTCCGGTCTCGCCGAGCGGGAAACAGTAGCGTGCGTCGGCCACGAGCTGCGAGGCAAATCCGCCGTCGCGCGTATATCCGGTAAACACAGGATGGTCGCAGAGATTTTCGCGGGCTTCCCGGCAATAGGGACAAATGCCGCATGTCGCGCCCAGCCAAGGGACGCCCACGCGCTCGCCAAGGCGCAGCGACGTCACGCCCGGTCCAAGTGCGTCAACCCGTCCGACAACCTCGTGACCGGGCACGATCGGATAGGGGATATCGGGCAATTCACCGTCAACAACGTGGAGATCGGTGCGGCACACGCCACAGGCGCCGACTTGGATGCGGACCATGCCGGGACCCGGCGCCGGATCTGGCCGCTCGCGCAAAACCAGCGCTTTGCCTGGCGCCTCCAGTACCATGGCCTGCATCGTAACGTCCTCTGCTGACAGGGAAACCTAGGGAGATGAGGCGAGTTCCTCTTTGATCTCTATCAAAATAGCAGACCTTGGGTTGGGCTAAACATGATGACGTCCAACCCTGGCGCAAGGAGGCTGCCATGACAGAGCCGCAGGAAGTCACGAAAGACGAGCCCCTTGCCAACGACGCTGCTTCGCAACTTACCAAGGCAAACAAATATGCCTTCTATTGCTTGGCCGACGCTCGCAACGTCATGCTTGACGAAATGACGTTTGTCGGCAACGAGTTCCTCGATCGCGCGATGACGGAGACACAGCTTTTCAATGAGTTCTTGTCAAAGATGGCTGAGGCGCATTCCGTCAGGGATCTCGGCGCGATGTATCGGGAGTGCAGCCGGCATCAGGTGGACTTTATTCGCAGGGATACGGAGCGGCTCCTGAAACACAGCGAGCGGGTGATCGACAACACGTCCAAGCTGATCGAAACTTGGCGGCAGAACTGAACGGCTGCCGGCGGCACACAAGCGATTGTCAAGATTCAACGCAGTCGCAAAAGTTGGCTCCAAAGCGATCCTGAGTCTCCCGTGGAGGCATAGGGCACGATCGGCGAAAAGAAACGAAGCACCAGAAAGGTGGCGACGCCGGGCGCCAGGAGCGTCAGCGAGAGATACCTGAGACGTTTGGTCATGACCGCTACGCCCGGCGTTCGCAGGTCGACATTCCCAGAAGACTATAGGCCGGGCAGCTCCTGAAGAAGGCAGTCAGCAGAAGAACGAAGCCCACCAACCCGAACCAATGCCATCCTTGAATGGAAAGGCCGTCCTGGAAGGCAAACGCCACCAGCGCCAATCCGAGGACTATTCGCACGTACTGATCGATTTTCCCTATGTTCATCGACATGGCTGCGCTCCGGCGTTGTTCACCCCAACGACATTCGCATGAAGTATTCGCCTTCAAATCCCCGAGGCTCAGCCAAGATTAGCGGCGCCAAGGCTAGCAACCTTATCCGTCGCCGTGGCAATTTGTGATGTGACGGTGGAATTGTGATGCACTTGAACGCAATGGGCCGCCGTAACACTCGCCGGGCGTTTATCGCGCGACCAGGCTTTTGAACTGGCGCGCCGATGCCACCAGCGTGACGAGGGCCATTCCGATTAGACCGATATTTTGTACCGACGCGAGGAGGAAGGCGACTTGAACTTGCCAGCCTGGTTGCTCCCCGTCCGCGATCGGCATGGCATCGGGGACGAAGGTGACGCGGGCGACGTAGGCGAACAGGAAGATCGAGGCGAACAATAGCAGCAATTTGAGAAAAATGCCCATTGGATCCTCCGGAACTATAAGCGACTCACCGATACGACGCGGTAGGTATGCATCCTGCCGCCCTCGTTGATCGAGACATATTCGCCGGATGCGAAACGTTCATTTGCGAAGTGAAACCCGACTTCATCCGCCACATTTGCACCGCTATCGTAATGGAACGCCCAGCTGCCGCCTTGACGATGGACGAGATGACCGTGGTCGTCTTGCCTGTCCGGCCGCAATCGCGCGATCCGGCATGCTTCGCGGTGCTGCCGCCAGAGCGTCGGATCGATCCGGTCGTTGGCATCGAGTGGCGCGACGATGACATAGGCGACGCTAGCCTCGCCTCCGGGGTGATCAGGCTCGCGCGCAAGTTCGATGCGAAGCTGCCGGAACTGCGCCGGTAGAGATGTGTTCAAGATGCGTTTGGGACCTGCGTTTTGCATGTTGGTCTCGCTCTTCTCAGTTTAGTGGCTAGAGGCCGATGACGGGGATTTCTGTTCCGGTGCGGTTGCCGCTGCAGGGGTTGCGGCTGCCGCGGGTTTCTTGAGGCTTCTGACGATGATCGTGATCAGCGGCACGATCAGTAGGGGCAAGATTCCGTTGAGCGGATGATGGATCATTCCGGACAGCTCCGCCTGCAACGCGCGCGCCTCGAGCTGCAGCGCGTCGACCGAGTTACCGTGGATTTCGGTCGCGAGCTCGAGTTCCCGCCCCGAGGGCGATCTTGCTGCGATCATGAACAGGATTGCGGCGAGCACGAAGTTGAGCGCGCCAAGGATCGCCGCCGCGGAGATCGCGCTCCAGATCTGGACCAGCGCGAAATAGGCCGAGAGTTCCAGCATCAGCAGTCCAAATGCCGCGATCAGCGCCGCGAGCGCCCGCAAGCCCAGGCCGACCAGCAGATGCCGCATTCTGATATCGGCGATGATCCGGTCGGTGCGCCAGAGCACGCGCAGATTCTTGACGATGTTCTCGGTATTCATCTCAGTGCCTCCTCAGCATGAAGCCGACGACGACGCCAAGCGCGAACGCCGAAGCAAGCGAGGTGACCGGGCGATCCGATATGAAATTCTCGAGATGGTCTTCCTGCTCGCCCAAGGTCTTGGTGAGGTCGTTCAATGCGGCCTTGATCTGGTCGGCCAACGCCTCCGCACGATCCTTGGAGGCATCGAATAGTCCCTCGCCCGTCGTATTCAGCAGGCGCGATACCTCGCCTTTGAGCGCCCGAAGTTCATCACCCAGATCGCCCGCATCGAACATGGAACGCGTCCTCTTTCGGTTGCCCCTGCAATCTACGCGAATGCAGGAACACGCATTTGATTTGCGTCAAGGCCGCAAACACTTAGCAGTCCTCGCTTTGAGATAGGTCAAGAGCTGTGCCCCGACGGGGGCTAAGGATTATTCATCAAATCAAGGGAATGCAGATTTTGGCAAGTTCAGCTCTGTTAGCGGCGACGCCAATCGGCGATACGCTCAAGGTGTGCCCGGGCGGCTCGTGGACCACAGCCAACGTTACGACGCTGGAGGCCCTGTCCGCCGCGCTTGCCCCGCAGCTTGAGCAGTCGACGGCCGTGACGGTAGATATGACCGACGTGCGCGAACTCGACACGCTGGGCGCCTGGTTGATCGAAAAAATGTCGCGCCGGGCGACAGCAGCCGGCCATCGCGTCGAAGTCGTGGGTGTTGCCGACAACTATTCCGGGCTGATCGAGGAGGTCCATCAGGTCAATCGTCGCAATTCCGTCCCGGCGCCTGCGCTCAACCCGATTGTGGCCAAGGTTAACGACATCGGCCGCTCTGCGGTCGGTGCGAGAGAAGACGTCAGCGTGTTCCTGCAGATGCTGGGTTCGCTTTTCCTGGCGCTCGCCGGCGTGTTGCGCAGGCCGCGATCGCTGCGGCTGACATCTCTGGTCTATCAGCTATATAGGGTCGGCTGGCAGGCGATACCGATCGTGGTACTGATTACCTTCCTGATCGGCGCGATTATCGCGCAGCAGGGCTTTTTCCATTTCCGAAAGTTCGGCGCCGATTCCTATGTCGTCGACATGGTCGGCATTCTGGTGCTGCGCGAGCTTGGCGTGCTGATCGTCGCCATCATGGTCGCCGGCCGCTCGGGAAGCGCCTACACCGCCGAACTCGGCTCGATGAAAATGCGTGAGGAAATCGACGCGCTGTCGACCATGGGCCTCGACCCCGTCGAAGTGCTGATCCTGCCCCGCATCATCGCGCTGGTTTGCGCGCTGCCGATCCTGAGCTTCATCGGATCGATGGCAGCGCTCTACGGCGGCGGTCTGGTGGCGCAGATCTATGGCGACATGGGCCCGGCGATCTACATCGCGCGCCTGCATGACGCCGTGTCCGTGACCAGCTTCAAGGTCGGCATCATCAAGGCGCCGTTCATGGCGCTGGCGATCGGCATCGTCGCCTGCAGCGAGGGCTTGCGGGTGAAGGGAAGCGCCGAGTCGCTCGGCAAGCAGACGACGACCTCGGTGGTGAAATCGATCTTTCTGGTGATCGTGCTCGACGGGCTGTTTGCAGTGTTTTTCGCATCGATCGGAATGTAGCGATGCAGCAGGCGGCTCCCCAGTTCGCTATCCGCGTCAGCGACCTTGTGGTCGGCTTCGGCCGGCAGGTGGTGATTGACCACCTGTCGCTCCAGGTCCGCCGGGGCGAGATCCTCGGCCTGGTCGGCGCTTCCGGCGGCGGCAAGACGGTATTGATGCGAACCATTATCGGGCTCATTCCGCGGCGAAGCGGCGAGATCGAGGTCATGGGTGCTGCGATCGGACGCGGCGAAGATCGCAGCACCCAAAATGCCGCTGGCCGATGGGGCATCCTGTTTCAGCAAGGTGCGCTGTTTTCGTCGCTGACGGTGCGGCAGAACATCCAGTTTCCCTTGCGAGAAAATCTGGTGCTGTCGGAAGCGCTGATGGACGAGATCGCCACCGCCAAGCTCGAAATGGTCGGGCTGTTGCCGGAGGATGGTGACAAGTTTCCTTCCGAATTGTCGGGCGGCATGACCAAGCGCGTGGCGCTGGCGCGGGCGCTCGCGCTCGATCCCGCGATCGTGTTTCTCGACGAGCCGACCTCGGGGCTGGATCCGATCGCGGCGGGCGACTTCGACGCCCTGATCAAGACCTTGCAGAAAACGCTGGGGCTGACGGTATTCATGGTCACCCATGACCTCGCCAGCCTCAATACCGTCTGCGATCGCGTCGCGGCACTGGCGGACGGCAAGATCGTCGCCATCGGACCGATGCGCGAACTCCTTCAATCCGAGCATCCCTGGGTGCGGGCCTATTTCCATGGCAAGCGCTCGTTGATGCTGCAACCCAAAGCGAGCTAAAGAGATGGAAACCCGCGCTCCCTTCGTCGTTGTCGGCGCCTTCGTGCTGGCGACCATCGTCGCCGTATTCGGCTTCGTCTACTGGCTCAACAACATCGGCGGGCTCGGTCCGCGCGCGACTTATCACGTCCGGTTCGATGGCTCGGTGCCCGGGCTCTTGATCGGCGCCGGCGTACTGTTCAATGGCATCCGCGTCGGCGAGGTAACGGATCTCGCGCTTGCGGCGGACAACCCGCGCCGCGTCAATGCTACGATTTCGGTCGCCTCCAGCACGCCGGTGCGAGCCGACACCAAGGTCGGTCTGGAATTCCAGGGCCTGACCGGCGTCCCCGTGATCGCGCTGGAGGGAGGCACGCAGGTTGCGAACGCCGGTGATGTGCCGACGTTGATTGCCGATCCCGGGGCGGGCCAGAGCATGACGCAGGCCGCCCGCGACGCGCTGCGCCGGGTCGATTCCGTTCTGAGCGAGAATTCGGAACCGCTGAAGAATACGATCGCGAACTTGCAGGTTTTCTCCGAAGGGCTGGCGCGCAACACCGGAAAACTCGACAGCATCGTCGCCGGCCTCGAAAAGATGACCGGTGGCGGCACACAGCCGAAAAAAATTACCTTCGATCTGCGAGCTCCTGCCGATTTCGGGCCGCCGGGTAAGACCATCAAGGGACAATTGGCAATCCCGGAGCCCACGGCGGTCGTGATGCTCGAGACGCAGCGAATCCTGTTTTCTCCGGCAAGGGACTATCCCGGCTTCGATGAAGCTCTGTGGGCCGATAGTATTCCCAAGCTGCTCCAGGCCCGATTGATCGAAGGCTTCGAGAACTATGACATCGCTCACGCGCCGTTACGCACGATGGACGTTGGACAGGCCGACTTCCAGCTCCTGATCGATATCAGGCGCTTTCGGGTCGCAATGGATTCGGTGCCGGTGGCCGAGATCGAATTGTCGGCCCGGATCGTCGACAAGAACGGAAAAGTGATTGCGTCCCGCTTGTTTGAGGAGAACCAGAAGCTCGACAAGGTCGAGCCGCCGCTAGCGGTCGCCGCGTTCGACGATGCGTTCGGTCGGATCGCCAAGGGCATGATTTTGTGGACGGTTCAGATGCTGTGAGAGCTGCCCACCTAGATTCGAAGGGCCTTGTCAGCAACATGGAAAGACGCGGTTGTCTCACGCCAGATGAGTCGGCTCCAATCCCTGTCGGTGCCGCATCAGCACTCGACCGCGATATCCGCCTGGATGCTTGTCGAGGGGTCGCCCTGTGGTTCATCTTTCTTGACCACGTACCAGACAATATCGGTAGCTGGTTGACGCTGCGTCACTACGGTTTCAGCGATACCACTGAAGTCTTCATGTTTGTCTCCGGTGTCACTTGTGCGCTGGCATACAGCAGGGTGCAATTGCATGACGGCTGGTTCGCCGTTGTCAGCCATACGCTGCGAAGAAGCTGGCAGATATACGCTGCATTCTTGATATTGATCATTGCCAGCGTGGTCATGGTTCATCTGGCGGGAGATGGCGCGTTCGCTGACGAAACCAATACTCGCGTTCTGCTCGAACTTCCGGGATCAACGCTCGCGCATGCGGCGATACTGCAGTATCGGGCGGTCAACACCGATGTCTTGCCGACCTTTGTGGTCTATCACCTGCTATTCGCGCCATTGCTTTGGCTATTGTTCAGGAGTCCCAATATAGCGCTTGGCGCTTCGCTGTTGCTCTACGTTCTCGTCCAGATTTGGGGCTGGAATCTCCCGCAATGGCCGGCCAATGACTGGTATTTCAACCCGTTCGCCTGGCAGTTGTTGGTCGTGCTGGGGGCGTGGTGGGCGATGGGTGGCCGGGAAAGGTCACGACTACGGTTGACGTCACGCACCGCGACAAGCCTGGCCTCGATCTATTTGGTGTTTGGCTTGGTCGTTGCCCTGAGCTGGAGCATCGAGCCGTTGCAGGCCGCGATTCCACCACCGCTGGCGAAACTGATCTATCCGATAGACAAGTCTGATCTGGATCCCTTGCGGCTGCTGCACTTTCTGGCGATCGCCGTTCTCGTTGCGAGATTCGTTCCGCTCAACTGGCCTGGACTTACAACCTCGGTCCTGCGTGGCGCAATTCGCTGCGGCGAGAACTCCCTTGAGATTTACTGCCTGGGAGTGCTGCTGTCGCTTGGAGGTCGTATGGTGCTGGTGCAGTTCTCGAGCGGTGTTACCATGCAAATCGCCGTAAGTGTTGGTGGCGTTATGGTCATGATCGCGGCGGCGACGTTACTGACGTGGGTCAGGATCGCAAGCCGTCAGCAGCCAAAACTGCTTTGAGCCGATCGTCGATGCGATAAGGCGATTTGGCGCGGTGACAACCTCCGTGGTGCTCCGCAGCGAACCGCCCAAGCCGATAAGTCGCGAACTCATATTGGCGGCGCAACGAAAATAGACTTCTTCGATCGAGCGGGGATGACCACCGGGCGCAAGTGTTATGGTTTCGCCGGCGGGGATCACCAATCCGTTGTCGATCGGGCGGCGCGAGCAAAATGGCCGATGCAAATGCTGTAAGGGCTGGGCCTGCGCGTGGAAGCCTCCGATCACGTAGCGGAGGCAAGCGTGGCGAGCAGCGATCCAGGTTCGATCACGCTGCTGGCGCCCAATTCGATTTTGACCCGGCCATCCGCCGGCGCGACAATGTCATGCAACGCTCCCTCGATGCGGATCTCCGCCACGCGATGGCCCGCACGAGCCAGCTCACCGTCCGCGACGAACCACCTCACCACGACGCCTTCCGGCAACATGTTGTTCTGCCACAGGGCCTCGTCGGCCTTGATTGCGATGGTCTTCATGATCTCTCTCCTCCACAGAGCCGAACCGGCTCCCGTTCCTATCGGATCGACCATCGTGTCATTCCTGCTTGTCTTCTTTGAGGTAGCGCAAACCGGTCGGAAAACTTTCAGCGGGGCCCGCAGGAATTTCAGACCTCCACAGGCGTGCAAAGCGCGCGTCCGTAGAGCGCGGCGAAGCCTAGGAAGGCAACAACCCAGCCGACCGCAGCGGCAGCTAGAAAAGCGTGCATATGGTCAGGGTCAATCGAGGCGCAGATCCGCATTAGCGCGGCTGCGATGACTGAGGCGTAAATGCATTGCGTACCGGCCGAAGCTTCGAGGGTTCGTCCGGTATGCCCAAGGGTGGCGCGGGTCATCATTGCGATGGTCATCGAACCAATCGCGCCTCCGGTCCAGGCGTGAACGCCGGCGCCTGCCGGAACGAGGTCGAAGGCGGTCAAGCCGGTGAGAAGAAAGCCGGTTGGTATGAACGCATAGGCAAGATGCAGGATGAGGACCAGATGGTCGGAGGCGGTTCGATAGCCCGCCCAACGTGACAGGCGAACGACGTGCAGACAGGCCGCAACAATCAATAGCACACCTGTTACGGTCGATCCCGGCGCGGCAATCCAGCCGATGAGCGCTGGAACGCTTGCCGCCATCACGGCGGCATCGAAGCGCCCGAATGGCGCCGGCATCCGTCCGGGCCGCTGCCGCGCCAGCCAGTTTCGTGTGAAACTGGGAACGATACGTCCGCCGATCAGCGCGACAAGGGTAATGACGAGCGCGACGGCAAAGCGTGTCGAGTATTCGGCGATGCCATCGAAATGCGCTTCGAGATGGAACGCGAGATTGCCAAGGCACAGTAACGATACTATTCCCACCACCGGCACGTTGCCCCACTTTCGGCCCGCCATGATCTCACGCGCCGCTGCCGCCGCGAGCAGGCCAAGGAATGCCGCATCGATCGCGCACGCGATCGCCCATCCGATCCATCCGGACATGCAGACCGCGACGCGTCCAGCGAGCCAGGTTGAGACCAGCACCGCAAGCGGAAAACCCTGTAACGGCAGGCGCCCGGTCCAGTTTGGGATTGCCGTGAGCAGGAAACCAGCGACAACCGCGGCAACATAGCCGAATAGCATTTCGTGCACGTGCCAATCGCGCGGCGCGAATGCCGTAGGAAGTTCCATCTGCCCGTCGAAGACCGGCAGCCAGATCAGGATTATGGCCCCGGCATAGATCGAACCGAGGAAAAAGAATGGCCGGAAACCGTAGGAGAAAATCGCCGGGCCTTTGTAGTCCCGAAGTCTGGGTGTCGACATGCCGGGCCTTTCGGATCGCTTTATGGATTTAATCCAGACCAAGACTCCGGATCGCACTTTGGACCCTGACGCATCGGCAACCACATCTATAGCGCTCGGTCGCACGGCCGGATTTGAGCTAGCGCAATGTTCCCAGCGAATTGGTACGTTTCGATTGGCGGGGTGGCGCGGGCGATGGCGCTGCAGGGGCATCTAGCGATTTGACATAGGTCAATAAGTGCGAGCTGCCGCGGGGCTATCTTGAAAATCTTACAAAATCTGAGGCCAGAGCGGCAACGCGGCACTGATTGAGGCTTGGGTCAGCGTGACCCGGAGCAACCGAAAAAACGCGAGGCCGCAGCGCGCGAGACCAGAAACGATGGACGACCGTCCGGTGTGGGAAACGATTTCAACGGCGCCGTTCGGCAGAGATCTCGAACTGGCGGTGATCGAAGCGGACCGCGTGCATGCGCTGATCTTCGCCTGCCGCCGTGCGCCGGACGGCTGGACCAAGGCTCAGACATCGGAGCGCATCGTAGTCAATCCGACCCATTGGCGCCCGTGGAATATCATAGGCTAGGTCTTGATCTGCGTTTCGTCTTTTTTGGCTAAAGCAAGCGCCAGTTTGGTCTCTTCCTCGGCAAGCAGCCGTTCGATCGTCTGCCGTTTGACTGGGTCTGTTTCGACCGCCAACAGCCTTCTGTAATGCTCGATGTTTAGGTCCGCCACGGTCTTATCCATGGCCTGCCTCCGCTTCCACTTGCTCGAAGACTGCTTTATCTGACATAAATTCCATGGTGATAAAGGGGCTATGGGCACTTCGATTTCGGGCTATGTTGCCACGCGCCGGGATAGTTTTCACCCATCGCGAACATTCATGTTTGAACATGACTATAAGATGGCTAGGGAAGAAGCCGGGTCGGATCGTTGATGACAGCGCAGCGCCATCTGTGGTTTCGCTACGGATCGGCGGCCTTGGCTGCCATCCTGGTATTCATCCTTCGCCTGATGCTGGACTACTACTTCGAAGACCGGACCTTTACGGTAATCTACGTGCCCGTGGTGGTATTCGCCGCGTTCGCGGGCGGTAGCGGCCCAGCCATTTTTGCGACGATCCTATGTCTATGCATCAGCTTTTTCTTTCTCAGAGAATCCATTTTTGCGAATCCGGCGAACCTGATCGAGCTGTCTTTTTTTGCAGTGATGGGGCCGATTCTGGGTTTCATCGGCAATCGTCTTTTGCGCGAATCGGAAGACTCGCGCTATCGGCAAGCGCACCTCCAGTCGATCCTGGATACCGTGCCGGAGGCGATGATCGTGATCGACGACCACGGCGTCATGCGCTCCTTCAGCGCCACGGCTGAGCGCCTGTTTGGCTGGGACGCTGCGGAGGTGATCGGCAAGAACGTCTCGATGCTGATGCCATCGCCCTATCGGCAAGAGCACGATCATTATCTCCACCGCTACCGCGACACAGCGGAGCGCCGAATTATCGGCATTGGCCGGATCGTAGTAGGCGAACGCAAGGACGGCTCAACATTTCCCATGGAATTGGCTGTTGGTGAAGCCAAGGTCGGCGCCGAGCAGTTCTTCACCGGCTTTATCCGTGACCTGACCGAACGCAGGACGCAGGAAAGACGGATGCAGGAGCTGCAGTCGGAACTGGTCCATGTTTCCCGCTTGACCGCGATGGGTGAAATGGCGTCCTCGCTGGCGCACGAGCTCAATCAGCCGCTGTCGGCTATCACAAGCTACCTCCGCGGCGCGGCGACTTTGCTGAAGGCCGACCAGGCCGACAAGGAGCGCATTCGCGAGGCGTTGGACCGCAGCGCGGTGCAGGCGCTGCGTGCCGGCGATATCATCAAGCGCCTCCGAGAGTTCGTGGCGAAAGGAGAGACCCAGCATTCCCTGGAAAATCCGGCGATACTTCTCGAAGAGGCCGCGGCGCTCGCCTTGGTCGGAGCCAAGGAGCAAGGCGTGCGAGTGTTACTTCGATGCGACCGCGATCTTCCCGACATCGTGGTCGACAAGGTCCAGATTCAGCAGGTTGCGCTCAATCTCATCAGGAACGCAGTTGAGGCGATGGAAACGACGAGCCGCCGCGAACTGACGATAGCGGTCAAGCGCGAAAAAGGGCTCGCGCTGTTCTCCGTCGCGGATACCGGTACCGGAATCAATCCCGAGATTGTGCAGCACTTGTTTCGACCGTTTGTGACCAGCAAGGTGAACGGAATGGGCGTTGGCCTCTCAATCTGCCGATCCATTATTGAAGCGCATGGTGGCCGGATCTCGGCCGCTCCCAATAATGGCGGCGGCACTATTTTCGAGTTTACGCTACCATTCGCCGAGCTGGAGGCGGGCCATGAACGATAAGACGGTTGTCCATGTCGTTGACGACGACGCGGCGATGCGCGACTCCATGGCATTTCTGCTTGATGTCAACGGGTTCAAGCCACGGGTCTACGATTCGGCCAGCGCGTTCCTGGCGGAATCCCCGATCGATGCATTGAGCTGCGTGGTCTCGGATATCCGGATGCCGGGAATGAACGGGATCGAACTCGTACGTGAGCTGAAGAGCAAGGGTTCGACGAGCCCCGTGATCCTGATCACCGGTCACGGCGACGTGGCGCTTGCCGTCGAAGCGATGAAAGCCGGAGCCGCTGATTTTATCGAGAAGCCGTTCGACGACGCCGTCCTGCTTGGTGCGATCCGGTCCGCATTGGACGCCCGGCCGGCAATTCAAGGCGACAGCTCAGCGAAAACGGAGGCCGAAGCACGGCTGGTCGGTTTATCTCCGCGCGAGCGCGACGTCCTGCAGGGACTGGTGGCAGGAAAGATCAACAAGGTCATCGCGCATGATCTCGGCATCAGCCCGCGCACGGTTGAGGTGTACCGGGCCAATCTGATGGCGAAGACGGGCGCGCGCAGCATGTCCGAACTGATGCGAATCGCGTTGGCGGCAGGATTATAGAACGGCAGGCCGTGGCCAACGCCCCAATCCGGATCGCTGTCAGGCGATCGCATAGTAACCGACCTCAGGCGCGACCAGCGGCAGAGTTTGACGCCGATTGCAACGCGCAAGCGCCCGTATGACGTCCTCGCGCGCGATCATGCCCTTCAGGCGATTGTCGCGGTCCACGACCGGCAGGCTCTTGAAGTGATGGGCTCCCATCATGTGCAGGACGTGTTGCAGCCTTGTCTGGCTGTCGACAGTTATGACATGGCGCGTCATGATCTCGTCGACGGTCGTTCCCATCATGTCGTCGTAGTGGGGAAGGATGGTTGCGGGAGTGAGCGCAAAGGCCTTCAAGGCATCGGCCTTGGAGACAATACCGACCAGCTTTCCGTTGCTTACGACCGGGTAGGCATCGCGATCGTCGGTAGCAAACAGGCGAAGCAGATCACCTGTTGTCATCTCCGGCGCGACGACCTTCGCAGGGCTCGTCATATTGCGCTCGACGGTCTCTTCGAGAAATTCGTACATCGCGTCCCTCGTTCACGTCGCGGGTTAGGTTGATTTTGAATGCTACGGCAGGACCGGTCTTCATGGTTTGACCCAGATCAAGTGAGGCGATGACGTCCTTCGGGCTTGATCGAATGTTGTTTTGATGAAGATCAAAGGCGGACGTGCCGAAGCGGTTCAAACTACTGTCTCGATTAATCGGGAGATTTGGAAAATGCCCCGCAATGTCGGAACAATCGATCAGGTCATCCGCGCCTTCCTGGGCCTCGCCTTCATCGCTTATATCGGGAAGGACGGCACGCTCACGCCGGCCTCCAGCCTTGCCGTGTTGGCCGGCATTTATTTATTCGCAACCGCCATCTTCCTGCACTGTCCGTTCTACAACCTGTTGCGCGTCACCACGTTCGGACGTCTGGACCGCTCCGTCTGAAGCCGTCGGGCAGGGGTGGAGGTAACAGTGTCTCGCCTTCGCTGGTTGGCCCGATTTCGGCAGCGTCTCTACGGCATCCTCGATCAGGGCTCCGGAGCCGATCGCCTTAGCGCGACCGTGAACTGGACGTTGATCGGGCTGATCGTCGTGACCCTTGCTGCGACTGTACTGGAATCCGTGCCGAGGCTGGCTGCCCTACATGGCGAGGCGTTCGAAGCAATCGAATACATTGCCCTGGTCACTTTCACGATCGAATATGCGGCGCGACTGTGGACAGCGATCGAACATCCGCGGTGGCGGCGCTTTGGCGCAATTCGCTCACGCCTGCGCCTGGCGGCGAGCCCTGCCGGGCTGATCGATCTCGTCGCCGTGCTGCCGTTCTGGTTGTCGCTGTTCGTAGCGGCCGATTTCAGGGCCTTTCTGGTGTTGCGACTGATACGCTTCTTCAAGTTGACACGCTATTCGCCGGCCATGCGCTCGCTGCTGGAGGCGCTCTACGCCGAGCGCCGCGCGCTTGTGGGCTGCTTTGTAATTCTTTGTGGCGCGACGCTGATCGCGGCAGCGCTCATGCATGTTGCCGAAGGCGCCGCCCAGCCGGACAAGTTCGGCACCATCCCCGACGCCATGTGGTGGGCGATCGTAACGCTCGGAACCGTCGGCTACGGCGACGCCGTGCCGATCACCGCGGTAGGCCGGCTGGTGGCCGGATTGACGATCTTCGTAGGCCTCCTGATGGTAGCGCTGCCGGTGGGTATCGTGGCGACTACATTTGCCAACGAAGTGCATCGCAGGGATTTTGTCGTCACCTGGGGGCTGGTGGCGAAGATTCCCTTGTTCAGTGAACTCACCGCCGCTCAGATCGGCGATGTGATGAAGATCCTGCGCGCGCAGAAGGTGGATAAGGGAACGATCATTGCCCGCCGCGGAGAGCCGGCCCATTCGATGTATCTGATCGTGGACGGTGAGGTCGAGATCAAGTTGCGCCATAAGCACGTTCACCTCGGCGCCGGCGATTTCTTTGGAGAAGTCGCCGCTTTGCGGCAATCGCGGCGTTCCGCAACGGTTGTCGCGGTGCGATCCACACGGCTGCTCGCGCTCGATGCGTCCGACCTGCACGGCCTGATGGACCGCGAGCCGCAAATTGCGGCTCGTATCTGGGATGCGGCGCGTACGCGACTGGGCGGCGAACTGGAGTTGGCGACCGGCGATATTCTCGCGACCGAACTCCCGGGAGGCTGACAAGGCCGCCGGACGACATCAGAGCTAGAACGGCCGCCTTTTGGGACGGATGGCAGCGCTGGCGGAAACGGGAATGGCGGTAGGATGGCGCGTTTGCAGCTGCACCCACGCCAGCGCACAGGCAAAAATCGCAAACGCGGCAACGATGCCGGCAAGCACGATCAGGGTTGAGACGGGCATAAGTCATCTCCTCTTCAAGACCGGATGACATTCGCACGACTTACTCTGCTTCACGTTGACCTGGATCAAAAGGCGGGGTCGCGGGAGCTGTACAATTCAATCAATCGCAAAGCCAAGGAGATCACCATGCGCGCGCACCAGATCATGACCAGGAACGTCATCACCATCGGGCCCCGCACGTCGATCGTCGAGGCAGCCAAGCTGATGCTCGACAACCACCTCAGCGGCCTTCCCGTGTTGGATGAACATGGGAAATTGGCCGGAATCGTCTCCGAGGGCGATTTCCTGCGCCGCTCCGAGATCGGCACGCAACGCAAGCGGCCGCGTTGGTTGCAATACATGATCGGGCCGGGCCGCGCCGCCAATGAATTCGTCCAGGCGAGCGGGCGCAAGGTCGAAGAAGTGATGACGCGCGACCCGCTGGTAGTCACCGAGGACACGACGCTCGAAGAAATTGTGCAGTTGATGGAGAAGCACCGGGTCAAGCGCCTGCCGGTCATGCGCAACGATCGGCTGGTTGGTATCGTAACGCGCGCCAACCTGCTGCAGGCCGTTGCGAGCCTGGCGCGCGATGTGCCTGATCCGACCGCCGACGACGACCACATTCGGGAGCGGGTTTTTGGCGCGATTGTCAACACGGACTGGCGGCCGATCGGGTTGCAGGTGACGGTGCGCAACGGCGTCGTCCATCTGCATGGCATCGTCGTCAATCCGAGTTCGCGGCAAGCCGCGATCGTGGCTACGGAAAATATCGCGGGCGTGAAGGAGGTGCATGATCACCTCTGCTTCGTCGACACCTATTCGGGCTTCTATGTCGAGTCGCCGGAAGACATGAAGGCTGCCGGCTAAGCCGTGCTCATCAAATCGACGGTGAACCCATGATGCAGATCATAAGTCTATTGCTTACCGTGCCGGCATTGGTCGCGGCGTGGTTTGTCGCAACTGACACCCTTAATTTGGGCGTCATTGAAACGCTCGTCGCTGTCACGCTGATCATCGGCTTTGCCGTCGTAGCGACCGGTTGGACCATTCGCCGGGATGTATGAACTCGATTTCGGTCGGAGCAGGTGCTCCCGAATCTGCGTAGTTAGGCTGAGAGGAAAAGGAGATCGACGTGCCCTCATTCGATGTACGTTTCATAAAAACCGTTTGCGACGACACCGGCCACGAACATCGCGCCTGTCAGGCCGCGTTTACGATCGATGCCGAATCGTTGACGGAGGCGGTGCAGCGGGCGGAAGCCGATTTTTGCAGCCAGAAGCGCGTCCACGACTGGACCATCTTCGCAGACGCCGTGGAATTTCGATCTCCGACCGCGCTATCGCGGGCCTGGTCGTCGTAGCGTGTCGCACCCGAGACAGTTCCGTTGAGCTCGCTCTCTCGCGGCCGCGCCGTTGATCTCAATCAAAATGCCCACGGCACGCATGTGATCTCCTGAAAGTAGTAGGCCCAGAAGGAAAGTCGCACCATGACAACTTCGTCCATTGGTTCGAAATCGATGACGATCGGCGAGGCGGTCCTCGCCCCGCTTTTCACCGTGTTCGCCTTTTCGTGCATGGTCGGGGCGGCATTGGCGCACGACGCTGCCTTTGCCTTTCATGCTTCGCTCGGCTGCGTTGCGAGCCTCTTGGCGGCGTTCACGATCCTGAACCGCTATTATGATCGGCCGGCGGAGCTTCCACCCCAGGAGATCAACGGACGGCCCAATTACAATCTCGGACCAATCAAATTTGCTTCGGTCGCGGCCGTGTTTTGGGGCATCGCCGGCTTCACGGTGGGACTCATCATTGCTTCGCAGCTGGCATGGCCGGCGTTGAACCTTGATTTGCCCTGGACGACGTTCGGCCGGTTGCGGCCGCTGCATACGTCGGCGGTGGTCTTCGCCTTTGGCGGCAATGTGCTGATCGCGACCTCATTCTACGTCGTGCAGAAGACCTGCCGCGTTCGCATCGCCGGCGACCTCGCACCCTGGTTCGTCGTGCTCGGCTACAATTTCTTCATCCTGATCGCGGGTACCGGCTATCTGCTCGGCGTCACGCAATCCAAGGAATATGCCGAACCGGAATGGTATGCCGACCTTTGGCTGACCATGGTCTGGGTCACTTATCTGCTGGTGTTCCTGATGACGCTGGTGAAGCGCAAGGAGCCGCACATCTTTGTCGCGAACTGGTTCTACCTCGCTTTCATCGTCACGATCGCGGTGCTTCACCTCGGCAACAATCCCGCGCTGCCGGTCTCGTTCCTCGGTTCGAAATCCTACATCGCCTGGGGCGGCGTGCAGGACGCCATGTTCCAGTGGTGGTACGGACACAATGCCGTCGGCTTCTTCCTGACCGCCGGCTTCCTCGCGATCATGTACTATTTCATCCCGAAGCGCGCGGAACGCCCGATCTATTCCTATCGGCTTTCCATCATCCACTTCTGGGCGCTGATCTTCCTCTATATCTGGGCCGGCCCGCATCACCTGCACTATACGGCGTTGCCCGACTGGGCGCAGACGCTCGGCATGACGTTCTCGATCATGCTGTGGATGCCGTCCTGGGGCGGCATGATCAACGGTCTCATGACCTTGTCCGGCGCGTGGGACAAGCTGCGTACCGATCCGGTGCTCCGAATGCTGGTGGTGTCGGTCGCCTTCTACGGCATGGCTACCTTCGAGGGGCCGATGATGTCGATCAAGGTGGTCAATTCACTGAGCCATTACACTGACTGGACCATCGGCCACGTGCATTCGGGTGCGCTCGGATGGGTCGGCTTCGTTTCGTTCGGCGCGCTGTATTGCCTGGTGCCCTGGCTCTGGGACCGCAAGGGCCTCTACAGCCTCAAGCTGGTCAACTGGCACTTCTGGATCTCGACCATCGGCATCGTGCTCTACATCTCGGCGATGTGGGTGTCGGGAATCCTGCAGGGCCTGATGTGGCGCGCCTACACCTCGCTCGGCTTCCTTGAATACTCCTTCATTGAATCCGTGGAGGCCATGCATCCCTTCTACATCATCCGCGCGGCGGGCGGCGCTTTGTTCCTGATCGGAGCGCTGATCATGGCCTTCAATCTCTGGATGACGGTCAACGCGAGCGAAGCCGAGGAAACGCAAGCCGCTGGATTGCTCCAGCCCGCCGAATAGGATATCCGCATGTCTCTCTGGAACCGACACGCTATTTTCGAGAAGAACTCGATCATCCTGATCGCGGGGATCCTCGCGGTCATCGCGATCGGCGGCCTCGTCGAGATCACGCCGCTGTTCTATCTCAAGAGCACCATCGAGGTGGTGGACGGCGTGCGCCCGTACACGCCGCTGGAGCTGACCGGCCGCAACATCTACGTCCGCGAGGGCTGCTATCTCTGCCATTCGCAGATGATCCGTCCGCTGCGCGACGAGGTCGAGCGCTATGGGCACTATTCGCTGGCGGCGGAGAGCATGTACGATCATCCGTTCCAATGGGGGTCGAAGCGTACGGGTCCGGATCTCGCGCGGGTCGGCGCCAAATATTCGGATGACTGGCATGTCCGCCATCTGATCGACCCGAGGGCGATCGTGCCGCAATCGGTAATGCCGGGATATCCGGCGCTGGCCGAAACCGAAGTCGACTTGGAAAATATCTCGGCGCATCTGCGCACCAGCCGCGCCGTAGGCGTTCCCTACACCGACGAGCAGATCGCCAACGCCAAAGCCGATCTCAAGGCCCAGGTCGATCCCGACAGCCCGGACGCCGACGCGTTCCAGAAGCGCTATCCGAAGGCAATCGCACGCAACTTCGATGGCAAGCCGGGCATTCCCAGCGAGCTCGATGCGCTCATCGCATATCTGCAGATGCTGGGCACGCTGGTCGATTTCAAGCTGTACGACGAAAAAGCGAACTTGCGCTGAAGGGCTCGAACATGAAAGCGATCGTCTCCATTGAAAACCTGGCGTCGAACCTCGTCCTCACCTTCTGGACGCCGGTCTTCGTCGGGATCTTCATAGCCATCCTGGTGTACGCGCTGCGCCCCCGTAACAAGGCGCTTTTCGACGCCGCGGCAAACATGCCGCTGCGGGAGGATTGACCGGTCATGAGCGAGCACAACGAGGTCGACAGCGTTTCCGGCCGTTCGACGACGGGCCACGAGTGGGACGGCATCAAGGAATTGAACACGCCGCTGCCGCGCTGGTGGATCCTGACCTTCTACGCCACGATATTGTGGGCGATCGGATACTGGGTGGTGTACCCGGCCTGGCCGCTAATGACCGGCTACACCACCGGGCTGTTGCATTATTCGACCCGCGCCAGCGTCGCCGACGAGCTTGCCAATCTCGAAACCCTGCGCGGCGAGAAGATGAAGGTGCTCGGCACCACCTCGCTTGCGGACATCGAGAAGGACCCGGCGCTGCTTTCGCTGGCCCGGGCGCGGGGCAAGACGGTATTCGGTGATAATTGCGCGCCGTGTCATGGCAGCGGCGGAGCGGGGGCAAGGGGATATCCCAATCTGAATGACGACGACTGGCTTTGGGGCGGCTCGCTCGACCAGATCATGCAGACGGTTCAGTTCGGCGCGCGCTCCGGGCATGCCAAGGCCCATGAAGGCCAGATGCTGGCCTTCGGCCGCGACGCCATCCTGAAGAAGGACGAGATCGTCACCGTGGCAAACTACGTGCGTTCGCTGTCGGGCCTGTCGACCGCGCCCGGCTTCGATGCCGCGGCCGGAAAGAAGATCTTCGCCGAGAACTGCGTGAGTTGCCACGGCGATGACGGCAAGGGCAACCAGGACGTCGGCGCGCCAAACCTGACCGACAAGATCTGGTTGTACGGTTCGGACGAGGCCTCGCTGGTAGAGACTATCACCAACGGACGTGCCGGCGTCATGCCGGCCTGGAACGGACGTCTGGACCCCGTCACCATCAAGGCACTCACGGTTTTCGTACATTCGCTGGGCGGCGGCAAATAGCAGCCGGAAAGCAGCTTTAATGGGCGTGGCGGGCGGTTGATGTAGGTCAAGCACTGCCGCCGCCACATACCGTAAGTTCACCTGAGGACCCTTTGTGAACCCTCAGGTCATGAACAAGATGGTTTTACTCGATGATCTGCTGCTGGACGATGATGGGCCGCTTTATGTGGCGCACAAGAAAGTCTATCCGCAAAGCATTTCCGGCACGTTTCGCAACATCAAATGGAGGCTGATGGCGGCTTGCCTCGGCGTCTACTACCTGCTGCCTTTCGTGCGCTGGAATCGCGGCCTTGGGGCGCCGGATCAGGCCGTCCTCATCGACTTCCCGAACCGCCGTTTCTATTTCTTCTTCATCGAGCTGTGGCCGCAGGAGGTCTATTACTTCACGGGATTGCTCATCCTTGCCGCCGTCACCTTGTTCCTGATGAACGCGCTCGGCGGGCGGATCTGGTGCGGCTACCTGTGTCCGCAGACGGTCTGGACCGACCTGTTCTACGCCGTTGAGCGCTGGGTCGAAGGCGACCGGCGTGAGCGGATTAGGGCCGATGCGGCGGGCATGAGCGCCAACCGCGCCGCAAGGCGCGTGTTGAAACA
>JBATYU010000679.1:0-1963 GCA_049674245.1 Bradyrhizobium sp.
CCTCTATTCTGAGCCGCTCGATCGCCTTCGACGGCGTGGCGCCGGTCTCGGCGATGAAGGCCCGCGTAAAATGCCGCGCGCTCATGCCGGCCCGCTCGGCGAGATGCTCAACGGTGAGCGGCGCGTCGAGGTGCTCGCGGGCCCAGGTGAGCAGCGGGCCAAAGCGCCCGGTCGGCGCCTTCAGTTCGAGGAGCGATGAAAACTGCGATTGTCCGCCGCTGCGCCTGTTATAGAGCACGAGCTGGCGCGCGGTTTTTTGCACGATCTCGTCGCCGTAGTCCTCCGCGACCATGGCGAGCGCAAGGTCAATGCCGGCGGTAATTCCGGCCGAACTCCAGATATTGCCGTCGCGGACGTAGATCCGGTCGGGCTCGAGCTTCACGTCCGGATAGGTTGCGAGAAATTGCCGCGTACGCTGCCAGTGCGTCGTGGCGCGCTTGCCGTTCAGCAGGCCTGCTTCCGCAAGGATGAAAGTGCCGGAACAGACGCTGGCGACGCGAATGCCACGCTTGGCGACCGCCTGCACGAACCGGATCGTGCATTTGTTTCGCGCCGCCGCCTCGACGCCGTCACCACCTGCGATGATGAGGGTAGTGATCGCACCCGGTGGCCCGAACTTCCGCGCCAGCATCTCAGTCCCGGACGAAGAGCGCACCGCGCCGGGGATCGCGGAAGACACCCTGATCGCCGGCGCCATGCCGGAAATACGCGCAGCGATCTCAAACACCGAGATCGGACCAGCGGCGTCGAGGATCTGGAAATCGGGATAGATGAGTATGCCGATCATGGCGAGCCTTTGTCCTGAAACGAGGGAAATAGGCCGTTTCCGACATGAAACCATCATGTCAGGATGGCGAGGTCAAGTTCAATTCGGAGGTCTTCCTGATGTCGACGCCCCTGCAGATCGGCCTTGTGATTTTTCCCCGCGTCACCCAGCTCGACTTCACCGGGCCGCTGCAAGTATTCAGCCACGTGCCCGGCGCCAAAGTGCACCTGATCTGGAAGCGGATCGAGCCGGTCGCAAGCGATACCGTGCTGACGCTGACGCCGACCATGACGTTCGCCGACTGCCCGCCGCTCGACGTCATCTGCGTGCCGGGCGGGCTCGGCACCGACGACATGGTCAACGACGAGGAGGTGCTCGCCTTCCTGCGCCGGCAGGCCGAGGGCGCCAAATACATCACCTCGGTGTGCACGGGCTCGCTGGTATTGGGCGCGGCCGGCCTGCTCAGGGGATATCGCGCGGCGACGCATTGGAGCGCGATGGAATTGCTCGGCGAGTTTGGCGCCACGGCGACCCATACGCGCGTCTGCATCGACCGCAACCGCATCACCGGCGGTGGCGTCACCGCGGGTATCGATTTTGCGCTGACGCTGGTGTCGATCATGGTCGACCGGCAGACCGCAGAGGCGATCCAGCTCGGGATCGAGTACAATCCGGCGCCGCCGTTTTCCGCCGGCTCGCCCGATACCGCGCCGGCTGAAATTGTCGCGATGGTCCGCGAGCGGATCGCGCGGGCGCACGATGTCGATGCGATTCATCGCGCCGCTGCGAGGCTCGCCGAGACCGCCGGCGCGTGACCTTGCGCCAACGGACCCTCAGCCAAAAGAATCAGCCAAAAGAAAAAGGCCGCCCGGTTTCCCAGACGGCCTTTCCTGTCTCACGGCAGCCACACATTGACGGGCGATTTCAGAACCTCTGCACCGGGGGCCTATTTCCCGGCCGTGTCCTACTCGGTGGCCGCTGCATATCGGGACAGTCGCGACTGGAGCCCGAACCGACGCAATGGCGTCCCATCTCCGTAAGATGCCCCTATTGAGCCGCACTCCCGCGAGCAGCACAAGCACGCCGCGACAACTGTCCCCGTTGTTCCCGTTGTTCACAGGTGTCGCTTCGTCATTCCGGGGCGCGCTAGCGCGAACCCGGAATGACGGCGGTCGCCGTCAGCTGCCCGGCGTCCAC
>JBATYU010000680.1:0-5147 GCA_049674245.1 Bradyrhizobium sp.
CCTGGCGGGGTAATTTGGATCACGCTTGGCATCATATTCCTGATATTGAAGCGTTTCAGGAACGAAGGCAATGATGACGAGCGCGAAGAGGACGACGAGTGATGGCTGAAAAGCAAGCAAGCGAGGAAGGTCTTCACATCAAGTATGTGGGCGGCAATGCCCTATGGGTTGATGGAGCTGTACTTTTTTTCGCCTCAGCTATCGCGCTCGCGGTTGCTTGTTGGGTGACTACCATTGGCGTTTCGGCGGCAACGGTCAGCCGGACGATGACGTGGTTAGCTCTTCCGTGGTTCGTTGCGTTGTATTTTCTGTCCAGAAAATTGCGTCAGGTCGCCGAACGCGGTTTCGAATTTGTTCTCAATTTCCGCATGGCTCCCGCTTACGCTACCTCATTTGTTGTGATTTTGACTTTGATTTACCAGTTCTCGAACAAGCATTGGTGAGCGCGAGCCATCTACCCGACGACCGTCATCGGCGCCCGTCGTAGCTCAATCGGTGCTCCGAAAACCCGTTCGTAGCCGGCCAGAAATGCGTCCAGTGCGTCGCTGATCATCTGCTCTTTGTCTTCGAGCGCGGGAGATTGGTAGATATATTTGCGAACTCCGTAATAGAAGATTCCGCCGTGAAATACCCAGGCGAGTTCAAGCTCGGCCGCGCTCGGCTTGCTCTGCACTGGAAGCCCGGCCGCGTGGCGGCATTCCCTGATGATACGGGTCAGAATTTTGTCCCTGACCATGTCGACATACCAGCGGTTGATGTCGAGACCCTTCAGTCCGGAGTAGAGATAGATGCGCAGCCATTTGCGGTCGAAGATCACGTTCGTATAGGCATCGTAGAATTCACGCAGCCGGTCGCGGACCGGCCGGGCGCGGTCGGTCAATAACTTCTCCCAGCCGGTGTCGAGCGGCTCGAGATAGACCGTGCGATAAACCTCCTTGATCAGGTCATCCTTGCTGGGAAAATAGCGATACAAAAGCGGCTGGGTCACACCCAATCGGCGCGCCAGGTCCCGCGTGCCGCCGCCAAAACCCTCTTCCGAGAAAAACTCGGTCGCCTTGACGACGAACTCCTTGCGGCGATCGTCCGGAGAAAGCCGCTTCGGCTTGCTGCGGACACCCTTGGGCGGTGCCGTCCTTCTCATGATTTGTCGGCCGCCGACCCGTCGCCGGCAACGAACCGCCCGTAGCCGCCGCGCGCGAACAAGAGCGGTTCTTTCCGGTTATAGGAGTAGGCCTCGACGGCGCCGAGGAAAATCACATGGTCGCCGCCATAGTATCGATTGGCGACCCGGCATTGAAAATTCGCGACGCTGTCCGCGAGAATCGGCGCGTTGCCGAGGCCCGGCCTCCATTCGACACCTGCGAATTTGTCGTCCGAGGATTTGGCAAACCTGTTTGCAAGTTCCTGCTGCGATGCCCCGAGCACACTAACCGCGAAATCACTAGCGTTCTCGAAAGCGCCAAGGCTCGAAGAATAAAGCACCAGGCTCCAGAGCACGAGTGGTGGATTGAGCGACACCGAGGCGAATGAGTTGCAAGTTATACCATAGGGCTTTCCGTCAGCCCCCGCGGCAGTGATGATGGTGACGCCCGTGGCGTAAGTCCCGAGGGCGTTGCGAAAATCTCGCGGATCGATCGGCGAATGATCGCTGGCCAATTCGTTCGCGGGATCCGGAGCGGTCGGATGCTTGGGCGCGTCAGTCATCCCCGAGCCTCAAAGCGTCAGGTTTTCGGATGGCAGACCAAGCGCTACCCGTCCGTAGTTGGTGCCCGCCGCATCGAAATTGAACGCGAGGTGCGAGTTGATCGCATGGGCATCGCGGAACTGCCGCTGCAGCACGCCGGTCGTGAACAACCCTCGCGCGCCGCTTGCGGCAAACAACATCGATACCGCTTCGGTGCAGAGATTCACGGAAAAAGCCCCATCACGGCGCGATTTGGTCTTGGCGGCGACATCTGGAATATATCCTTGTCTCGCGTCCGCCATCGCCTCAATGCATGCCGAACGCATGATCAGTCGCGCGGCATCGATCTTAGCCGACGCCTCGGCGATCTTGATCTGCGTACTCTGCATGTCGCTCAGCTTGGCGCGATTATAGGTCGACACGCGATACCGCGCGATATCGACATAATCGTCGAGACAGGCCTGCGCATTACCCAACGCGACGCCTGACAGTACATAGGGGAATAGCGAGAATACCGGCAACGCATAAAGTGCATTCGGATTGGCCTCACTGCCTGGCGTTGGCCCGCCGGCGAGATCGTTCACCGCAACCGTCATCGGCTCTGCCACAAAAGCATCCTTGACTTCGACGTCGTTCGAACCTGTGCCCCGCAATCCCACGGCGTTCCAGGTATCAACGATCTCGTAGTCCCCCTTATGCACCAGAAAGATCCTATATTCGATCCCGTCGGCTTCATCATCGGAGGAAACGACGCTGGCAAGCATATTCCATTCGCAGGAAGCAACCCCCGACGAAAACGGCCAGTTGCCGCGAAGCCGGTATCCGCCCGCAACTTTCCTGGCGCGGCCCGCCGGAAATATGAAAGAGGATGCGATCAGGACGTTGACATCCTTATCCCAAACCTCGTCCTGGGCGCGCTGGTCGAACATGCCCAGCATCCAATGGTGGCTTGCGAGATTGGCGAAATTCCAGGCCACCGACGCATCGGCACGTCCGAGCATTTCTGCGCAGTCGAGGAGCGAGACATAATCGAGTTCGGAGCCGCCTACCCGCTTCGGCTGCACGATCCTGAACAGACCTGCGTCGTGCAGGTCGCGTTCGGTCTCCGGCGGTAAACATCGCAGCTCCTCGGTCTTCGCCGCGCGGTCGCGCAGTTGCGGAATCATTGCCTTGGCGCGGGCAACCATGGTCATATAAGCGTGATCGCCTGGCTCCACCCCTGCGGCCTGACCTGTGTTTGGTTTTCGACCAACACCCGCCATCTCAGCGTTCCCCGTTATTTCGCCGGCATCGGGCCTGCAAATTCGACCATCGAGACAAAGGACAACACCTTCGTCGTGTTCGGCGAACTTGGACCCGCTTGACCAGTTGAAGTTACTTGGCGATTGTTTATCGCCTGATCACCAATTAAGGCGCGGCCCGGACGCGCGTCAATCGAATTCAACAGCCAGGAAACGAACTCGCATGGACAAGACTGTTGGAATCGTCGGCCTTGGCATCATGGGAGGCGCGATTGCCCGCAATCTCGTCGACCGCGGCTGGCGCGTCATCGGCTACGATATCGACCCGGCACGGCGAGACGAACTGGCACAGGCCAACGTCATGATCGCTGGGAACGCCGGCCAGGTCGCGCGCGACGCGCCTATCATCCTGACCAGCCTTCCGAGCGCCACGGCCGTCGATCAGGTCGCACGGGAAATCGCAGTTTCGGGGGAATCTCGGCGCATCGTGGTCGAGCTCAGCACGCTCAGCATCGCCGACAAGCTTCGTTTCGAAGCCACTCTGACCAAGGCTGGCCACATCGCACTGGATTGTCCACTCAGCGGAACCGGCGCGCAGGCAAAAAACCGCGATCTCGTAGTCTACGCCAGCGGCAACGACGAAGCGATCGCGCAATGCGCGGGCCTCTTCTCCGATTTCGCCAAGCAAAGCGCCGACCTCGGCAGGTTCGGCAATGGCAGCCGGATGAAGTTCATCGCCAATCATCTGGTCGCCATCAACAACGTCGCCACGGCAGAAGCGATGATCCTGGCACAGTGCGCCGGGCTCGATCCAAGAATGGTGGTCGACATGGTCGGCCCTGGCGCCGGAGGCTCACGGATGTTCCAGATGCGCGCGCCGATGATGGTGGAAGGCGTCTATGAGCCCGCCACCATGAAGGTCTCGATCTGGAAAAAAGATATGGCCATCATCGCCGCGTTCGCCGACGATGTCGGATGCCAAACTCCGCTGTTTACGTTGACGCAGCCGATTTACAGCGAAGCGATGGCGATGGGATTGGGCGACCAGGATACCGCGTCGGTTTTCGAGGTGTTGAAAAAGACCATCATCAAGCCCCCGAAATCCAGCGCGTAACATCTGGACCGGCGGAATGCCGCGCTGCATCAAACTGGATGGCGGAGGCAGCCTTGCGAGACCGATGTGCATGTCGCCACGCCTGACATGGATGCTGGTTATCACTTGATCATTTATGACTTCCGTTCGATAAGTCACTCAATCAACAAAAACAGAGCCGATCTTTAGATGTAGCGTTTCGGGGAGGATACAATGACGATGTCGCGACGACAATTTGTCGGCAGCGCTGCCGCCGCGGGTATCGCTAGCCTGGCGACCCCTCATCTCCTCTCTGCCCAGAGCAGCGAACCGATCCGCATCGGCCTGCTCGCAGCCAAGACCGGCCCACTGGCGTCGGGCGGCATCGACATGGACCTCTCACTGACGATGTTTCTCAAGGAGCGCGAGAACACGCTTGCAGGCCGCAAGGTCGAACTGATCGTCGCCGATACCGCCGGCGTTCCCGCAACCGCACGCACCAAGGCGCAGGAGCTGGTCGAAAAGAACAATGTCCATTGCATCATTGGGCCACTCGCCGCTTTCGAAGCACTGGCGATCGCCGATTATCTCACGGAAAAGGAGATACCGACGCTTGGTGTCGCTGCCGCCGAGGACATGACGCAGCGGCACCCGAGCCCGTGGTTTGTCCGTTTGACTTCGACCTCGGCACAATGCGCTTACCCGCTTGCCGACTACGGCGCCAAAGAATTGAAGTACAAGAAGATCGTCACCATCGCCGACGACTTTGCCTACGGACACGAGATGTGCGCCGGTTTCCAGCGTGCGTTCGAGGACAGCGGCGGCAAGATCATCCAGAAGATATTCACGCCATTGGCGACACCCGACTACGGCAGCTATGTCGCGCAAGTAAAGGCCGCGGACGCGATTTTCCTGGGTACCGCCGGCTCAAACGGATTCCGGTTCCTTCGGCAGTTCATTGAGTATGGACTGAAGGACAAGATGGCGGTCATCGGCGGTATGACGGCGCTCGATGAATCGGTGCTTCGCAACATGGGGGATGAGGCGCTCGGTATCCTGACCACGAGCTGGTATTCCGCCGAACTGGACAATCCGCTCAACAAGGCTTTTGCACCGACCTTCCGCAAGCAATTCAAATACGACCCCGGAT
>JBATYU010000681.1:0-2436 GCA_049674245.1 Bradyrhizobium sp.
TCACTCAATTCAGCCATGACGTCAGCTTCATCCTTCGTCAGCCGTAAACCGGCGGTCGCTTCTTGCTCCACGGCTCAGTCCTCTCGATTTGCGCCGCAAGCTGAAGCAGCACGTGCTCTTCGCCGAAGCGACCGACAAATTGTACGCCGATTGGCAAGTCCGTCTTCGACCAGGCAAGTGGCAGGCTGATGGCCGGCTGGCCGGTTACGTTTTGCATCGCCGTGAAAGGCATATAGCCCAGGATCGGCGCAATGCCCTTCATCACGTCAGTCTCGTCGAGGTCGAGCGCACCAATTTCCAGTGGTGGTCGCCTGAGCACAGGCGTGATCCAGGCGTCGTAGGGCTGTTGCCATCTCGCGATTTGTCGCGAGCTAACCTGCAAGCCTGCCCAGCAAAGTTGGTATTGCGTTGCGGTAATGGTCTTGCCGAGCTGATAGTAGCCCCAAGTCAGGCCCTCGAAGTCCTCGCGTGCGGGCGTCTTGCCCAAAGTTTTCGCGAAAAATTCGACCACCCTTGCGAGACCCGTCGCCTTGATCATGGTGATATTCGTGCGGAGGTTGGCTCCGTCGTCTGGCGACAGCTCGGGCCTACCTTCCTCGACATGATGCCCGAGTTTCGCGCAAAGGTTTGCCGCGGCTTCGGTAGCCGCCTTGCATTCGGGATCAACTTCGCCATCGAGGGCCTTTGTCGTGAAGGCTATGCGGAGTTTTTTTGGCTTCCTTTTGATGGCTTCAAGATATGAGCCGGGCGGAGGCGGGGCGGCGTAAGGATCGCCGATCTCTGGACCCGCAGTGGCGTCGAGGACAGCCGCCGTGTCGCGTACGCTACGGCTCACGACGTGCTCGGCGACGAGGCCGCCCATGACGTCACCGATCCTGGGGCCTAGCGGATTGCGCCCCCGCGTTGGCTTGAGGCCGACGAGGCCGCAACACGAGGCAGGTATGCGGATCGAACCGCCGCCGTCATTGGCGTGCGCGAGCGGCACAATGCCGGCCGCCACGGCGGCAGCCGATCCGCCGGAGGAGCCGCCGGTCGAATGACTGAGACTCCAGGGATTGCGCGCGGGCCCGTAAAGCTTCGACTCCGTGAGCGGCAGGGCGCCGAATTCCGGCACGTTAGTTTTGCCGAGCGGAATGAGACCGGCCGCCTGGAAGCGGACTACCAGCGTGGAATCGAAGGGCGAAGGTACCGCCGGCACGAAGCGGCAGCCGTCCCGGTTCGGCCAGCCCTTCTTGAATCCGAGGATGTCCTTGAGAAGCATCGGTACGCCGGCGAAAGGACCAGAAAGTTTAGTCTTCGCCGTTGCACGCGCCTCATCAAAGGCCTTAAAGACGACGGCGTTAAGCTGCGGATTGTGCCGCTCGATCCGCTCTATCGCAGCCTCGATGAGTTCAATGGGTTTAATCTCTTTCTTCTTCACGAGCTCGGCAAGCCTGAGGCCGTCATAGTTCGAATATTCGGAAAAACCCATGCTCGCCTCCCACGCGCCGGAAAAGACAGCCAATGGCCGACAGCATATACCGTTATGCCGCTTCGCGATTGGTGCCAATCCCGCTTCTGAGCCGACGAGATTGTCGAATAGGCCCACTATTCCGACAGTGGCGCTTGGGTCCGGTTATGGCACGTTTCGGACCTCCAGCGATGTCCGCATTTCGGTCGCTATTGGGGGAAAAGCGGACGTCGCGCGGACAACCCATTTCGGTAGCGTTTGACCCAAAGCACAAAGTCGCTGCGCTCCAGCCCGCTGCGCGGGAGCAAGAGCCGAGGCGCCGATAGCCGTTGAGAGGACAGCGATAGCGGGGTGGCAAGGTCAACACGATCAACAAGCGTAGTGTTGGCGTGCAACACATGATCGCGCGCGGCTCGTATCCTCATGCGGCCAGCCACATCATCGCCGCACCGATAACGCAATGACAAAGCACCGATAACGCAATGACAAAAATTGCCTTGACGAAAGCGCCAACCAGTTTGCTTGAATGCGCCGTCTATATTCTGCTCGCAACAAATTGATTCACGCCATGTCGCTGGACATCGATCGACCGACTAATCGCGCAGTGGTTGTCGGATGTGCTATTTCCGCCACGCGCAACTATTTGAAATTACATATGTCGCGAACATTAAAAGTACTCTTGTGCAACACTCATGCCGAAACGCGGAAGTTGTGGATGCGTTCTGCCGGGTTGCCGCCTCTGGAAGCAATACCCGTCGATCAATTCACTAGCCGTCCGTTGCTGCACTTCACGCGCCCGCCGAGATGCCCACTCCACTATCTTCGGTTCCCGGTATGCAGACAATTGCACGTCGCCTCATGCTCGCGTCGCGCTTACCATCGAGAGCGGCGCCGGCATTAAATCCTCATAGCGCCCGCTGCTTAGCCGGTGCCCAACTTCCCGCGACTTCGTGCATTGGCGCTTTTTGGACGCCGGCTAGTTGAGC
>JBATYU010000682.1:0-5066 GCA_049674245.1 Bradyrhizobium sp.
GCTAAACGAACGACCACGTGAGACCTTGCAATTTGAAACCCCAGCAGAGATTTAACGCCTGTGTTGCGTCGACCGGTTGAGCCGGCACCTCAACAACGGACATCAAGACGACAGCCTTGTGCCCATAGGTCGCCTTCGACCGCAGAAGTGGGTTTTCTGCTTCAAAAAAACTGAAAATTTTGAGTATGAATCAGGACCACCGGTCCGCAGACGAAGCCATCTAGAGATTTGACCACCCCCGGGTGCCCTGAAGCTTTGATGCGGGAAGGTTAGTTGACGGACTTAGCCGGCGGCTGCAGACCGAGCGGTCGAACCGCCCTCGGTCTTCACGTTAACCCTGACCTCCATGCCAAGCTCATCCTCGGCGTCACCCCAATAACTGCCAGAGAGGGGTATCGCTTGTTGTGGCGTTCGGGCAACTCCTACACGAATGAGGTCACGATTACCGACTATCCCGTTCGTCGGGTCGAATTCTACCCATCCCGATCCCGGCACATAGATCTGGCACCAGGCATGCGTGGAGCCTCCGCCAAGCCGCAGCGGTCCATCCCGCTTTGGTACGTATACGTACCCCGTTACGAACCGGGCCGCGAACCCGAGGGCTCGCGCCGCTTCCATCATCAGCAGCGCAAAGTCTCTGCAAGTGCCCTGTTGCTTCCGGAGGGTTTCGGCAGGCAATTGCGTTCCGCTGGAAATCCGCCGCTTGTATGAGAACCCCTCTGCTATTGCTTCGTTGAGCGTCATCAGGAGCTGCCCAGTCGGACGGCTAGAGTCCTTCTGCAAGAACGTTTTCAGCCACTCCTCTACTTCGACATCTTGCGGATGGTGTCGACACATATAGGGCCCGAGATCCGGCGATTCATCATCGGAATATGAGAACGGATGCGAGCGCGCATAGTCCTCTATTCTGAAATCGGGAGCATTTTCGGGTGTATGCTCGAGGCGTATGAACGTCTCGAACTCCAACAATTCGCACTTCTCGCTAAAATCAACCAGCGTCAAACAGTTGCCGAAGACATCGTGGATCCATCTGACCTCAGCAGATTCGGGAACGACATTAAGACGGCAATCCATTAATCTCTGATCGAAGCTGTCGCGCGGACGAAATAGGAGCTGATGCAAGCCTAGTTTTATCGGCCGCTTATAGCGATAAGTCGTTTTGTGATGGACCGAGAATACAGTCATGGCGGCTGCAGAGACCAAGAACTCGGGCTGCGACACCGTACTCCAACTGTCGTGCCCGTGAGAATCGTACTGATTCTATCTGACTTGTAGCGTCAAGGAAGTTCCAAAGTTCGATATTTGGTGCTGTCAGTACACCCCATCAGGCAGGAACGAGCCGTTTTCCGGCAGTACCCGCACATCAATTTGGTCGGACATTTGCTCACCATGCGCGCTTCATAGCTTTCTTGGCCAATGGGCGCATTTGATTGATCAAGGCACCTAATGTGGCGCTGGCGCCTTGTATTTGCCGGGCTTGGTGGTCATTTCGACGGGAATAGTCGGGTAGGTATTAGGTATTTCGAATGAAGATTCGAGTCGGATTCGAAATGCACTATGAGTTCCCGCAACCGACACCCATGATTATGGTGTTGGGGACGCACTTCACGCGAGCGTCAGATATCATTGTCCCCGATTATCTGACCACCAGTCCTTCAGTTAAGATCTCGCCCTATCGCGACATGTTCGGCAACTGGTGCAGCCGTATCGTTGCGCCGGCCGGCCATATGCGATTGTCCGCCGACGGCGTCATTCGCGACAGCGGACTGCCCGATCCGGTGTTTCCCGGGGCCGCCCAGCACGCGATCGAGGACCTTCCGGCAGATACACTGGTCTACCTGCTCGGCAGCCGCTACTGCGAGACCGACGCGCTTTCGGAAGTTGCGTGGAAGCTGTTCGAGAGTACGCCGCCCGGCTGGACGCGTGTCCAGGCCATCTGCGATTTCGTCCATCGCCACATTGCCTTCGGATATGAGCATGCACGCGCCTCCATGACGGCGTGGCAAGTCTACAGCGAAGGCAAAGGCGTGTGCCGCGACTATGCTCATCTCGCCATTACATTCTGCCGCTGCATGAACATCCCGGCGCGCTATTGCACCGGATATCTCGGCGACATGGGCACGCTACCACCTTATGGGCCGGGCGACTTCGCCGGCTGGTTCGAGGCTTACATCGGTGGACGCTGGCATACCTTCGATCCGCGCAACAACGTGCCTCGGATTGGCCGTATATTGATCGCGCAGGGACGCGATGCGTCCGATGTCCCGATCACCCAGACGTTCGGACCGAATACGCTGGTGAGCTTCAAGGTCTGGACTGACGAGGTCACATGATGGCGAATCACCCCCACCCCCTGAGTCGAGATGAATTCTGCGCGAAGTCGACAAGGGCGACGCGCAGCGTGAAGGCTCGCAGGCCCATCCGGCCGTTTCGGGCGAAGCGTTGAGCGCCTGCAGGGGATAAAATTCTGCGGGAATTTGCAGAGCTGGCGAATTGGACCCTGAACGCGATTCTGCTCTTAGCAATACCCGAAGCTTCGACGCCGCTGACGTGCCAATGAACTGACATCATCAGCTTGAGCAGCTACGTCCGAAAAGTGCCGATATTGTTGAAAAAGTCTTTTGGGGGTGGCGAACGAAATTTTCCAGGGCCGCTGATGCGTTTCGCGCGCAGGGATGTGAGGGACCTCATCGCTTCTCAGAAAAACGACCACGGAGCTTCGTGTCCGCGCTACAGAGCATTGCAACGACGGAGTCGTCCAAACATCGACGTTTGCGAGATTTCTGGCGTCGTTCGATTTTCGACTTTTGCAACACTATCTGCCAGCAGCCGACATCTCGGTGGTGGTTCCCAAAAGCACCGTCGCCGACAGGCGTCGTCCGTGACGCCGATGCTGCCAATGACGATAGTGTTGCACCGCTCACGTGGCACCAAAGGGCACTATCACTTTTGGCGATTGGGGTGTTTAATCGGATTGTTGCGGCTCACATCCGTACGCACCGAACGACTACCGCAGCTCCCGGCCATGTGCAGCCAGATCAGGAAAAAGGGGCGCGCCAAGAGTAGGTCTTAGAGACGGGTGCATGAAAACGCTAGAGCAGAAAGGCCTCGACTGGATCGAGCGGGCACCGGTCTCGTTCTCCGGGTCGGTGACGACGACGGCTTCGCCACAGGCGGTCTTCGCTATACTGGCAGACCACGAGCGCTGGCCGGACTGGTTTCCCCTCCTGAAGAAGGAGGAGGTGCTTGGCCCGCGCCGGGAAGGCGTCGGCACTCGGCGCTTGGCGACTTTCCCCGGCGGCAAGATTGAAGAACTATTCATCGTCTGGAACCCCGGCCAGCGGTTTGCGTTCATTGCCACCGCAGTTAGCCCGGGGATCGTGCGTGCCCTGCTTGACGACTGCCGCATAGAACCCGCCCACAGCGGCACCCGTGTCACCTACACCACTTACCTCGATCCGGTGTCAGTGTTCCTCCCGCTCTTGGGTCTGATGAAGGGGCCGTTGGGCAAGCAACTCGACAAGGCCATGCGGGCGCTCGCCGCCCGCGCTGAGGGGCGCTGAACGGTCCAAGGAGGAGCCTGTCACACTCATGTCACCTGAAGCTATGCATATGCGGCAAGCTCTTTGAAGTTCTCATATTGTTGCCGCTTTTGCATACCTAGCCGATTTTAAGGGTGTATATTCTCACGCACGACGCACGAGCCAAGCAACACCTAGTGGAGGTTGGAAAGTGCCTTGGAGTAGAGTCCTCGCCTTCGACGATCCACTTCGCTATCAGGCGGCGATCCGTGGTGCGGACTGGGAGGTTTATCCCACGAAGAGAGGGAAATTCCGAGCCGAACTGACACAAATAACCATGCACCGACTCTGGATGCAGAGTTTTCACTGTGAACTACCGCAAATTCAGACCGGGGCGGGAGCGCCCAATCGTAAAGTAATCGGTTTTCTCACCGAAGCTCGTCAGCCAGCAATCTATTATTGTGGGCACGAACTTTCTCAACATGACATCGTCGTCAACACTGACACGATGCACGTGAGATGGGAAGGAGATTGCCGTTCTGGTGGCATGTCCCTACCACAAGAAGATTTTGATGCTGCTTGCCAAGCCATGACCGGTAGCCAATTCACGCTACCGTCGTGTAAGGGCGTTGTGCGGCCAAGATCTGACTTAGTGATGCGGTTGGTAAACCTGCATAACACAATCGGAACAATCGCCAAAACGACGCCCGAACTTTTCGAGCTACCCGAAGTGGTTCGGGCTCTCGAACAGAAGTCGATCCACCTGATGGTGAGATGTCTAACCGAGGGCGCTGCCTCGGTAACGACCACTGGCGGTCAACGCCGCGAGGCGATCGTCGCGCGCTTTGAAGCGTTCCTGGAAGCGAACCCCAATACGCCGCTCTATTTGCCGGAAATTTGCGCAGCCGTTGGCACAACGGAACGCACGCTCCGTGTCGCCTGCGAAGAGCACTTTGGAATGGGGCCGATCCGCTACCTCGCCTTGCGCAGAATGCACCTTGTCTACCGCGCGCTCTTACTTGCAGATCATCGTTCAACCAACGTAACGCGAACTGCCACCGACCACGGTTTCTGGGAGTTGGGGCGCTTCGCGGTTGCGTATCGCGCACTGTTTGGGGAGTCGCCGTCGGCGACTTTGCAGCGACCGGCGGGTTACCGGCCGATAAGTTCAAATCGCCTCTCATCGCTTGCAGAATAGCCTAAGTTGCCGCCTCATCGAAGGTCCGTTGCGGGTCCAGGCCGTGTGGAAACGTTTTTCGTACCCCGATAGCTGCAAGTAACCGGGCGTGATGGACCTCGACGCGATCGGCTGAGCCTATTTTTGCTGTATCGGGTCTGGAGTCAATCCGGGCGCAGCTTCGGGCCGTGCTGAGCGACCTTAACGGTGTCACGGCGGGCACCATGACGCGCTCCTCAAGCCCGAATCGCCGCGAGGAACGGTTTGATACCGACGATGTTCATCACGCGCGTGAGGTTGTAGGCGAGCACGTGCAACGCCATCTCAGTCGCCACTTTGGGCAGCGTCTTCATCAAAAAGTGCGTCGC
>JBATYU010000683.1:0-4757 GCA_049674245.1 Bradyrhizobium sp.
TTCGATAGTTAGTCAGAAAGCTCTGTGCGTTTGACGGAAGGTCATCGAAACCACCGAGCTTGGCCATCATGAGCCAAGTGGCAAAATCCGCCTCGGCCTTCGTGCGAGCTTTCTTGGCGATACTGGAGCTAGAGGACATGGTGGTCCGATTGGTTCGCCCGCCCAAACTCGCCGGCGTTCATGGCTATCGTTGGACAGTTCGCTTAGGTACCTCGATTGACGTCAGGTGTGCCGCCGACGAGATTTGCGGTTGGCTGCAGCCCATGAGTGCCGCGCCGGGATGCTCCTAGCAATCCGGGTGCCGACTAGCTCGTAGTTGCCAGTCGGTGTATAGCATCTCCCATGGGTTGGGATGCGGAAGACGTAGCACTGCTCAAGAAACTCTGGGCCGCAGGAGGGAGCGCCGCGCAGATCGCACGTCGTCTCGGGTACAGCCGTAACGCGGTCTGCGCCAAGCTAACTCGTTTGGACCTGAAGCGTGGCCATAAGCCGCCAACAGCAAAACCCAAGATAAGGCCGCTACCCGCCTGTCAGATGATCTTCGATGTTACTGGCGACCTCTTCACACACGGTCGCCAACTCACGCAGCTCGACTTTAATCACAGGATCATCGGTCCGCTCATATATACATCGTCGCGTCCGATTTTATCAGTGAATTGGCCGCAACGCCTTCCGGGTTTGAAATTCGACCACGGCTCTGGCTTGAGCTTTGTCGCGAATAGGTTCTGGCTCGCGGGAATATGAACCAAATCCATGCTGCAACCTGAAACGCGAGGTTGAGAGCAAAGGCTGTCTGATAAGCGATTTCGGGATAATGTCCAGCTTGAGGCGTCCAATGCTGAAGCACGACGCCGGTCGCGTATTGCACAGCGAAAGCCGCAGCAATGTGGAACAAATTCAGCGCCCCGTTGGCCCGCCCGGCTAGCTCTTTCGGAAAATATTCCGCCAGAATCGCAAAGCTGAGCACAGTTCCCCGCTCGCCCTTCCTGACATGGCCGCCGAGTCCGAGCGCTTGGCGAAAGGTCAGCCAGCCCTGTCCGGAGAAGCCGCCCTCGATGACGGCGCCCCACAAGATCAACACGTTGATTCCGGAGTATCCGCGCTGCGTGGCAGCGTTGCGCGGCATGGCGAGCGGCGCCTTGATTGCCGCCGTTCCCCATGGCTGCACCCAGGGGATACGCCCGGCCTCCAGCTCGGCGATGATCTTGTCAGTGATTTCGGTGTAAAGGCTCGCGCGGTCGTTGCCGGCATGGACTCGTGTGGTGTGTCTGGACATCGCGGTTCTCCGCGACGGGCGCCGGAAGCCTCTCTCCCGACCTTCAACCCGTCGCGGCAGACCCAGTCAGCACTCTCACTCTTAATGGCGGTGACGCCGCACGCACTTCGGGGGAAACGGACTGCGCATCCGCACGGCTGTCTTTGCGCCAGGGATCGAAGCCCGAAGGGTGAAGACCCGCGAAGCGGGGCTTCAGCGCAGCCGACAGCCCGGTCCCGCAGGGAGGCGCCGACAAGCTACCTGATCCTCGGTGCCGAGCAGCTGCCCCGACGCGGCAAAAAAATGAAACCTTTCGCTAGATCGCCGGATCGTGCGGTTTCACGTTCGAGTAAGGGACGGCACATGCCGGTACCTATGGCATGACTTTCTCACGCGGCCGCGCGGTCTTCTTTATCGGCACCTCGCGCGACGATCTGTAGCGCGTTGTCCGGCAGCGGCCGCTGCAATGCCTTTGCCTCGTCCAATGGCGCACGCATCCATACGTCACGTTCTTCGTCGGCGGTCAGCATCACGAGGTGATCGGGGCGGATAACCCTGCATGAACCGCATCGGCCGCCGCACCGTCATGTGCATGTTGCTGATCTTAACGCTGGCGCTGATCTGGAATCTGTTGCGCATTAGCCTCCGCGAGGGCGCGGTTTGACAGCGCTTTGGGCCCGCGCGTCTTATGCGCCTCGCATCGTGGTCATCGGCGTAGTGCCAAGGAAAGCAAGCAACCCGTGAGGTCTTAGCGAACAGCCCGATTAGTAACCCATTCAAACCACGATGCAGGCTGCCGAGGACGCTCGGCGGCTCTTGCTTTGTAGATCACGGTTTCGGCTTCGGCTTGTCGCGTCGCTCCCCGGCCTCAAGACCTAGATCGACTAACCGCCGGATCGCCTCGGAACGCGACGGAAGGTCCGGCTGATGCCGGCGCCAGGCATCGATTCGCTTCAGCCAATCCAAGGGCGCAATCAGGTTAAGCCTCTGCACCGCGCTAGCTAATTTCGCCACCATCCGCCGTCGCACCGGAATCATTGAAAAAGTCCCCTTTCGTTAGCATCGGCTTGTCCGAACGCCCACCATGTGTATAGTATGCACTAAGCTCATAATACATGTGGTAACGGCGCCAGAAGAGAGGGACAATGACAGCGGTTGCCGCGCTCCTCGATGCCGCTGCGCGTCGTCACGAGGAGAATAGGGAACGATATGCGGCCTTCATGGCCGAACACGGCTCGCGGGACATCAGCGGCTTGAGCCGCGAGGAGGCTCGCGAGTTGTTTTCCATCCTGCTCGCGGCAACGGGGCTTGATGCCGAGATGAGGGTCCTGCGAAAATTGAACGCGAGATTGTCGCCATGACAACACGCCAGCAGCAGCAGCGCGCAAGACGAGCCACCATCGCCGTAGTCTCATCGTTATGGCAGCAAGAACCTCCGCGCGATGCCGGCGAGCACGAGCGCGGGCTGCGGCAATGGCGCGGGCTAGAGATCAAAGGCGTAGACCATGACCGGCACGATGCCGGCGTGGTGGCGGACCTCAACAACCGGCTCGGTCGAACACTCGGTTAACGGGTTAAGCGCCCCGTCCGGACGAGCCCCACGAAGTGCAGTATGCCGGTGGCCGAGACGCCGCGCGGCTCGGTTCACGAGAGCCCAGTTCAGCGCATGCCGCATGCGCAAAGGTACAGCGATATCTAGCGATGCCTGTCATTCCGACAATGGTAAGACTTGTAGCGGGTTCAATGTAAGGTGAGCGACAGATTTGTCGGATTGACCGTTGATAGCCCGCTAAAATCACATGCCTCTCACCCAGCGGGCGAGCATAGGAACGTGCAAATGTGCCCACAGTCCGTGGTCCCCGCCGCGTTACGATCTATCAATCCTGCTTGCGATTATCTGCGGTCATCCGAAACGGTACACGCTACATGTCGATCAGTGTCGCCGTGCCCTTCAGGCAGTTGCGCCGTATCGCAAAGTCGGCCGCCGTACCTTCGCCAAGCTGTGTCGCTGATGCCGGCGTCAGACGCGTGAGGAGTATAAGCCGCCTGAACGATATGTGCGACCAGGTTGGGTGGCGCTGCCGGCGACCCACGAGACGCGAAGAGTTCGCACATTGTGCTCGACGATCTTAATTCCAGCGTAGGTGCGGCTCAGACGGACCGGTTACTGCCGGCCCAACAGCGGCGCACTGCTATCTTCAGCCTCGCCTTTCGGCGCGCATTCTACCGGGCTTGCCAGTGCCACCGTACACGAGAGCCGTGATCGCTCCTTTCTGCTTACATCACCCATCCTATTTGCACCCCAGATCACCCGATTCCACACCAGCCCTTGGCCGCCCCCTTTTCTCCGAAGCCTTCTCGTTTTCTATGTCGAAGGTCCGGTTGACTAGAAAGTGAGGAAGCATGCAAGCAAAGGGCGCCGAAAAAGGTCGAGAGCAAGCTGAACTACCTAAACTTGTAGTTTATGAGTCACGTACCAGGAGACGGTCCTCCCAAAGATCGTACGATTTCGTCGGTGGCATGAATTAGAAATTTAGACGAATGACCCATTGACGCGTGAGCCAACACTCATGGCACGACGCTTCGCCCTTCCTGCCCGTTATCCACCAATCGGCACGTGGCCTGCACTCATGCGCGCGGATATGGCCGCCGCCTACTTGGATTACCGCGATACAGGTGAACTCGCACGCGCCGTGGGCCGCGGGGAGGCACCACCGCCAATCGGCTATCACGGAGTTGGGCGCGCTCGAGAGCCAGTTTGGTCGAAGGCTATTATCGACAACGTCACGGCACCAGGCAAGTCCGTGGGTCCAGACAGATTAGAAGGACAAGACTTGGTCTCTCTCGTATGAAACTACCCCACGCTGCATTGAAGTTTCCCCGCTACTGCCGACGAAAGCCACTGAAGAGTGGCCTATGGGCATACTTCTTTGAGCCGCCAACTTGGGCACGCAAGCAGGGCTGCCACGTCCAGGCTGAAGCGTTAGGGGAGGAATATGCGCCCGCCGTAGACCGAGCCGAAAATGTTCTGTTGCCCGCCTTCGACAGCTGGCGTTCAAGAGGATTGACCGACATGGTTCCAGCTTCACCTGCGCCCGGCACTTTCGATTGGCTGGTCAGTATCTTCAAGACACATCAAAAATGGAAAGAGATTGATCACAAAACGCAGCGCTTTTACGAACAGGGGTTGGCACTTTTTGCCCACCACAAGCTGAAGGATGGTAGCCGCGCGGGCTCGAAGCAGATTTCTGACTTCACGAAAGGATTCGTCGACGCAATTTACGCGAAGCTGCTCGTCGCGGAAGACGAAGACGCCGACGGCAACGTCGTTAAGCGCGAGCGTCGCCGCTCTGCAAATGCAGCCATGACGGCTTGCAGGCGCGCCTGGTTTGTTGGTCAACGCGCTCAAGAAACGAAAGTGCCAGCGATCAATCCATTCTCACGCATGGGCCTAAAAACCCGCGCGCCTGGCCAGCCTGTACGTGAGACACCCACGGCGACT
>JBATYU010000684.1:0-2239 GCA_049674245.1 Bradyrhizobium sp.
TGTTTTCCAGGAGGCGCTGGCTGGTCATGACAAGGAAATAATAGCCGAATTGCGGGTTTTGAAAGTAGATTTCAAGTAGCCTTTCATAAGTTATAGTCAGGACTTGTCCGTCTTCGATGCACTCGACCGCCCCGGTTCGTCGGTTATTGGGCGTAAGGAATCCAAATTCTCCCATGATGCGTCCAGGCGGAAGCTCGACGCCGATTTCCTTGACTAGAAACTTCCCCGTGACGGTGAGGAGCATTTCGGTAGCTGCATCGCCCTTCTTGAATAGTATGTCACCCTGGCGATATCTGCGTTCAGTCATGAACGGTTTGAGCCACTCCATCGGCATGTCGCCCTGCGTTGCGTTACGTGCCTTCTTGACGAGCTTGAGCATCTGACGGAGACGAATGGCATTGATCGGCAGTAACAGCAGATAAAGCAGAAAATTGGCGACGTTTCCCGAGAGCGCTCCAGAGGTCGCGAAGAACGTACAGCCGACCATATTGGCGACGCGCAGCGGAACCATTGTCTGCATCAGTAAGGTAGCGACAAAGAAGATCGCGCCGACCAGGGCGAACATATTGGCAAGGGTGATGTTGGCCAGCACAATTTCCAACAGCCGATTGAACAGTGCGTCGTAGGTAATGTTGTTGGGATCAAGTCCCATTTGAATCAGAATCTTTGCGACCCTGAGATTATCCGCCGCGGTATCAAGAATGCGGTTTAGAATTGTCGAAAGATCTGCACTGGAATTCATCGGATCACCCCACGCAAAACGGTCGGTTATTTGTCGGGTCTCGCCGATACTGATAATCGAAGTCGGACAAGCACAAGCGGTATTGATCTACGATCAATTTTACCCGGGGCGGTTGTTTTCGGCAATCGCAGGCGCGTGGCCAGTAGCGTATCAACGCTCAGACCGGACATCGCTCCCGCTCGCTTCGGACCCGCGATGCTGAGTCCGCTCCTGGCACTTTCCGGAATTGGTGCGACGCCGGATTTGAGTCCGTAGTGCGCTCCAAAGCGGACGTCGGCGAGCGAAATAGCGACCTGCTCAGGGAAGTGACATTTAACGGAGGCCGCCCTATGGCGACGGCGGACAGCTTCTGATAAGCTAGAATGGCCGTTTGCGTCGCTCCATCGTGTTATCTCGTGGATGACGGCTAGGGATGGCGCGCGATGACTTTGCAACAGTCGAGCATCTGCAAAGGGTGTTGGCAGCAGATGCATCTGCCTGTGCCGCTACGCGGGGTGCTGTCGGTGCCATTTCGAGCGTTCGGCATTCGCCCAAGCAAGATGAACCCGAACACCTGCACGATCTGCGAGTTGATGTTCACGACGGTGATGAGGGCCCGTAAGGTCAACATCGACGCGACTATCCTGTTTGCCGATCTGAGGGGTTACACCGGGCTGTCGCAGCACCTGCCGCCCGACGCCATTTCAGGATTGCTCGACACGTTCTATGATGAATGCGCGAACGCCATTTGGGAGCATGATGGGCTTCTCAACAAGACTATTGGAGACGCTGTCATGGCTGTCTTCAATTTTCCTATCAGGTCCGAAAATCATGCCAATCGTGCTGTATTCGCTGCGCGAGAGATACAGCAGCGCTGGCGTGCCGAGCGCGAGAAGCTCGCCAAAACGCTGGGCGTCAATAGCAGCGAATTAGGGGTAGGCATTGGCATTCATTCCGGACAATTGAGCTTCGGGGAATTCGGCCGGTCGCATCGAGACCTGACCGCAATCGGCACGGTTGTAAACACTGCTTCGCGGGCGCAATCGGTCGCTGATGCCGACCAGATTCTTGTCACACGGGAAGTCTATCAGCTCGCGCGCTCAGATTTGTCGGACAGCTACGCAAAGGCGTATCGTCTTAAAGGTTTTGAGGCGCCAGTCGAGCTGTATACGGCATAGCGCTCAGGACCCGGTCAATGTCCGTTACGCGGGGTCGAACGGACTCTCAGCCGAAGTATCGCCACTTCTCAGTTTGGCACGTTTGAGACATGCCGGCGGGCGCTGACGATGTCCGCTCCTCGGGGAAGACCGGAAGTAGTCGGTGCCACGTCAAAACGACGCGATTGCCGAGTAGGCCCGGGGAATTTCACCCTGAGCCTCTCACAGATCCGAACTTGATACTCTCGCATCATCCGGCTCGTGCCATCGATTGAAGGCTGCCGCCTTCCGTTGAACTTCGGGCTCCTCCCGTTGCCAGTTGGCCCGATTCATCGTCGATGACCCGCCCCCTTCGCTCCAC
>JBATYU010000685.1:0-5076 GCA_049674245.1 Bradyrhizobium sp.
CCGGTATTTAGGCCAAATGGCTCCGACTCGGCTATTTTTGCGTCATGGCCGGGCTTGTCCCGGCCATCCACGTCTTTCATAAGTCGGCTAGAAGAAGACGTGGATGCCCGGCACGAGGCCGGGCATGACGAAGGTGAAATTCATCATGAGACTGCCGCGCGAGATCGGACCCATCCACTTCGTCGGGATCGGCGGCATCGGCATGAGCGGCATCGCCGAGGTCTTGTGCAATCTCGGCTACATTGTGCGGGGCTCGGATGTCTCCGAGAGCGCCAATGTCAGCCGTTTGCGCGACAAGGGCATCAAGATCAGCGTCGGCCACAACGCCGAAAACGTCGCCGGCGCCGACGTGGTCGTGGTCTCGACCGCGATCAAGCGCGACAATCCCGAATTGTTGGCGGCCCGCGCGCAGCGGATCCCGGTGGTGCGTCGGGCCGAAATGCTGGCGGAATTGATGCGGCTGAAAAGCTGCGTTGCGATCTCGGGCACCCATGGCAAGACCACCACGACCTCGATGGTCGCAGCCCTGCTCGACGCCGGCGATCTCGATCCGACCGTGATCAATGGCGGCATCATCAACGCCTACGGCACCAATGCGCGGTTAGGGGCCGGCGACTGGATGGTGGTCGAGGCCGACGAGAGCGACGGCACGTTCCTAAAACTGCCGGCCGATGTCGCCATCGTCACCAATGTCGATCCCGAGCATCTCGACCATTTCAAGACTTTTGACGCGGTGCAGGATGCGTTCCGCAGCTTCGTCGAGAACGTGCCGTTCTACGGTTTTGCGGTGATGTGCATCGATCATCCGGTGGTGCAAAGCATCGTCGGCAAGATCGAGGATCGCCGCATCGTCACCTATGGCGAAAACCCACAGGCCGACGCCCGGCTGGTCGACCTGGTGCCGATGGGAGGCGGCTCCAGCTTCAAGGTCACCTTCCGCGATCGCAAGACCGGCGTGGCGCATGAGATCTCGGGTCTGATGCTGCCGATGGCGGGACGGCACAACGCGCTCAACGCCACCGCGGCGATCGCGGTCGCGCATGAGCTCGGACTTTCCGACGATGCGATCCGCAAGGCGATCGCAGGCTTCGGCGGCGTCAAGCGGCGCTTCACCAGGACCGGCGAGGCAAACGGCGTCACCGTGATCGACGATTACGGCCATCACCCCGTCGAGATCGCAGCGGTGCTGAGAGCGGCGCGGGAATCGACCAACGGCAAGATCATCGCGGTGGTGCAGCCGCATCGCTATAGCCGCCTGCAATCGCTGTTCGAGGAATTCTGCACCTGTTTCAACGACGCCGACGCGGTCGTGGTGGCGGAAGTCTATCCGGCCGGCGAGGCGCCAATTCCGGGCATCGACCGCGACAACTTCGTGCTGGGCTTGCGCGCGCACGGCCATCGCGAAGTGATCCCGCTGCAGAAATCGTCCGATCTTGCAGGCTTGATCAAGGGCCTCGCCGGCCGCGGCGATCTGGTGGTCCTGCTCGGCGCCGGCAACATCACGCAATGGGCCTACACGCTGCCGGGCGAATTGAAGGCGCTGGGGTGAGGGATCTCGATTGACGTTCCCCGACATCACCTCCGACCTCAAAGCCGCGATGCCGCACTTGCGCGGGCGGCTGCTCGCCAACCAGCCACTGGCGGAGCTGACCTGGTTTCGCGTCGGCGGTCCGGCACAGGTGTTTTTTACACCCGCTGACGAAGACGATCTCGCCTATTTCCTTGCGCACTTGTCGGGCGAATTGCCCGTCTATGTCGTCGGTGTCGGCTCCAATCTGATCGTGCGCGATGGCGGCATGCCGGGTGTGGTGATCCGCCTGTCGCCGCGCGCGTTCGGCGACACCAGCGCGGAAGCCGATGTCGTCAGCGCCGGCGCCGCCGCGCTCGACAAGCGCGTCGCCGAGACCGCGGCGGCAGCCAATATCAGCGGCATGGAATTCCTGTTCGGCATTCCCGGCACCATCGGCGGCGCGCTGCGCATGAATGCCGGCGCCAACGGCGCGGAGACCAAGGACGTCCTGATCGAAGCCACGGGAATCGGCCGCGACGGCAAGAAGCACAAATTCTCCAATGCCGATATGAAGTTCGTCTACCGCAACTCCGGCGTCGATGCTTCCGTCATCTTCACCTCGGCGCGCTTTCGCGGGGCTAGTGCCAGACCGCAAGCGATTCGCAAGCGGATGGACGAGGTGCAGAGCCATCGCGAGACCGCGCAGCCGATTCGCGAAAAGACCGGCGGCTCGACGTTCAAGAACCCGCCTGATAACAGCGCGTGGAAGCTGATCGACGCGGCCGGCTGCCGCGGCCTTAAGCTCGGCGGCGCGCAGGTCTCCGAAATGCACTGCAATTTTCTGATCAATACCGGCAACGCCACCGGTCATGATATCGAAGCGCTGGGCGAGACCGTTCGCGCGCGGGTGAGGGAAAATTCCGGAACTGAGCTACACTGGGAAATCAAGCGGATTGGGATCGAACCTAAGTGATGCGGATCACCATTTTTTTCGGGGGCACGAATACCGAGCGCCTGGTGTCGGTGGCGTCGGCGCAGGCCCTGCATCAGGCTTTGCCTGACGCCGATCTTTGGTTCTGGGACGTTGCCGACACCGTGCACGACGTGCGCTCCGAAGCGCTGCTCAACCATGCGCGCCCGTTCGAGGACGAGTTCAAGCCCGGCAACCGCGGCGTCGCGCTCGAGCAGGCGCTGGATCGGGCAAATGTCGAGGATCGCCTGCTGGTGATCGGTCTGCATGGCGGCAGGGCGGAGAATGGCGAGCTTCAAGCGATGTGCGAGATGCGGGGCATCCCGTTCACCGGATCCGGCTCGGCCTCCTCGCATCTCGCCTTCGACAAGATCGCCGCCAAGCGCTTTGCCGCGCTAGCCGGCGTGAAGGCGCCAAAGGACGTCGTGCTCGAACAGCTCGACGCCGCTTTCGCCGAGTACGGCAAGCTGATCGCAAAGCCGGTGCGGGACGGATCGAGCTACGGCCTGATGTTCGTCAATTCCAAGCAGGATCTCGCCGCGGTTCGCCGCGCCGCCAAGACGGAAGACTATCTGATCGAACCGTGCATCGCGGGCGTCGAGGCGACCTGCGCCGTGCTGGAGCAATCCGATGGTTCGCTGATCGCGCTGCCGCTGATCGAGATTGTGCCCGCGGACGGCGGGTTCGATTACGTCGCAAAATATCTCGCGAAATCGACGCAGGAGATATGTCCCGGCCGCTTCACCCCTGAAACGGCCGAAGAGATCAAGGACCAGGCACTGCGGGCGCACCGGGCGCTGTCGTGCACCGGCTATTCCCGCTCCGACTTCATCGTTTCGGACAAAGGCTCGATCTATTTGGAAACAAACACTTTGCCCGGCCTGACCAAGGCTTCGCTTTACCCCAAGGCGCTCAAGGCGCAGGGCATCGAATTCGCCGATTTCCTGCAAGACCAGATCAAGCTGGCGGCAGGCCGCGCGCGGAAATAAAGCGTGCTTTCAGGGGGCGGGGCGGCCGGATTTCGGGAATCGCGGCCGTCGATAGGTAAAATTATTAATATTTTGTGGCAAAGTACTCACGGGACGGATGAAAACGCGCCCCGTCCCGACCTGTTTTACCATTTGTTTACCAGGAAGTCAGAAGGTTAACGCTGGCGGCGCAAGTGGCGTCTGGCTGCCGGGGCGCGAGCTGTTGCGGATTTCCGCTTCGACGACCGCATCGAGGGAACTCAGCACCCAGCCCGGCAGGACCGAGACGTTATTTGTGCCAAAACTCGCAAAGCGTTTGCGGGCAACATTTGACGAGCTCGTGCAATGGATGGTGCAGGACGCCTCAATCGATCGGCAAGATCGCTGGGGCCCCAGGCTGACCCGAAGGCGGCTATTGGCGCGGTCGCGCGGCTGCGCGAGCGGCTTTGGCGGCGCCGTCCACACGCTAGGCCGACGCTCGATCGCGAGCCCCCCGATCGCTTGATTGCACTGGTCGAGCGCTATCTGCCGGCCCGCGCCGGCGTCGCCGCGACCGTCCTGTTTCTGCTCGGCAGCGCCGGCTTCGGCATCGTCAAGGGTGGCCACGTCGAGGAATTGAGCACGGCTGCGAGCGATACCCGCAATGCCATCGCCAATTCCGCCGGGTTCCGGATCGCCTCGGTCGCCATCAACGGCCGCAAGCAATTGAGCCAGGACGAGGTGCTCGCGATCGGCGGCGTCAACGGGCGCTCCTCGTTGCTGTTCCTCGATGCCGCGAACGTGCGCGACCGGCTGAAGGCCAATCCCTGGATCGCCGATGCCACGGTACTGAAGTTTTATCCCGGCCAGCTCCAGATCGATATTGTCGAACGTTCGGCGTTCGCGCTGTGGCAGCAGGACGGCCGGATCTCGGTGATATCGGATGACGGTGCGGTGCTCGAGCCGTATCTGTCGCACCGCTTTGTGTCGCTGCCGCTGGTGGTGGGCAAGGGTGCCCAAACCCACGCCAAGGAGTTCCTGGCGCTGCTCGCGCATTATCCGCAGGTCACGTCCGTCACCAAGGCTGCGATCTTCGTCGGCGAGCGGCGCTGGAATCTGCGATTGAAGGACGGTCTCGATATTCGCCTGCCGGAAAACGATGTCGGCAATGCGCTTGCCGAATTGAGCAGGCTCGACAAGGAAGACAGGCTGTTCTCGCGCGACATCGTTGCCGTCGACATGCGCCTGCCGGATCGGCTGACGGTGCAATTGTCCGACGATGCGGTGAAGGCCCGCGAAGAACTGTTCAAGGACAAGAAGCCCAAGAAGAAAGCCGGGGAAGCATGACCGGCCTCGAGCGCAACCAGACGCCGAAAACGCGCCCGATGGCAAAGCGCACTGCGATGGTGGCTTCCCTCGATATCGGCACCAGCAAGATCGCCTGCATGATCGCGCGGCTGAAACCGTGCCCGCCGAGCGGCGCCTTGCGCGGACGCAGCCATGCCGTGGAGCTGATCGGATACAGCCAGATCCAGTCGCGCGGCGTCAAGGCCGGCGCGGTCGTCGATCTCGCCGAATGCGAGCAGGCGGTGCGGCAGGCTGTGGCGCTGGCCGAACGCATGGCCAAGGTCCGGGTCGAATCGGTACTG
>JBATYU010000686.1:0-5617 GCA_049674245.1 Bradyrhizobium sp.
GCATTCGACGACGCGATCGAAGTGGCAGCGCCGGTTCTGGCGCACTCCGCCCGGCTCGATGACGCCTCGCTGGCAGAGGCCGCGCGCACCAAGAGTCAGGGTCACCTGCTGGCTATTTCCGGACGAAGCGTCCTGACCGAGCCGGTGACGGATATTCTGGTCAACCGGGGCAATCATCATGTCGTCGCCGGTACCGTCGATAACCCTGGCGCCAAGTTTTCCGCGGCCGGCATGTCCACTCTCGTCAAGAGGGCACAGGATAATGGCGATCTCGCGTTGCGGGTCTGGTGGCGCGCCGACATCTCGCGCCATGATCAGGTAAGACTGTTTGCGCAGGCGTCCGAAATCGTAAGAAACAAGCTTGAGGCGGCCGATCCGCGGCAAGCTGCGTTGATCCGGAGCGCGGTTGCGGAAGCATCGGAAGCGATTCAGGCCGAAGCGCGCGCGGGCTCCGGCGACCATGCGAAGGCGCTGGCCCATGTGCGGACGCTGCATTCGCTCGGCCAACTCGATGAGGCGCGCTTGCAGGCCTTTGTTCGCGAAGGGAATTTCGATAGAATTGTGGTCGCGCTGTCGCTGATGTGCAATGTTCCGGCCGGGCTGATCGAACGCGCGCTGGTTGAGAGCGAGCCGGAGCAGCTTCTTGTGCTTGCCAAAGCCATCGACCTGTCGTGGGAAACGGTGAAGGCCATCTTGGCTTTGCCGGCCGGTCGCGGCGGGCCGGCGAAGGATCGGCTGGACCGGTGCTTTGCAAGCTTTTTCCGGCTGCAGCCAAAGACCGCCCGGGCCGCGCTCCAGTTCTATCGGTTTCGGGAGCAGGCGCAACGGGCGTCCATGCATTAAATCGGAGATTGCGGCGGGCAGGTTGCTGCGCCGCACCGCAACTAGCGCATGATCCGGAAAAGTGGACACCGGTTTTCCGAAAAGATCATGCTCAAACAAAAAGATAGAGCGGGATGACGATTCGAAGAAAAGTCATCCTGCTCTAGCGCTTCTCGCGACAAATCGTCTTTGGTCAGCTCGCCGCTTCCTGCGAGCCCGTCGGCCTGCTATCGTTCGCACCTCAAAAAAAAATCGAGGAAATCGTCCGACACAAGTCGTTACGCCTTTGCGGTCATTTTCCGGCGAAGTGCAATCCGGTCGCTGCAAGAAAATGCTCCGCTCCAATGAAGTGCGTGTATTCCGATCGCAGGAGGCAAGCTCATGAAGCGCTGCGCGAAGCAATTGATCCGGACACCTTTCGTCAGGCCGCATCCTGCTAGAAAGCTTATGCTTTCCGGGCTGACCCTCGCCCTGACCTTCGCTTTGGCCGCGGTGCCCGCCACCGCGCAGAAGAAATACGACACCGGCGTCACCGACACCGAAATCAAGATCGGCAACATCATGCCGTACTCAGGGCCGGCATCGGCCTATGGCATCATCGGCAAGACCATGAGCGCCTATTTCCGGATGATCAACGACAATGGCGGGGTGAACGGCCGCAAGATCAACTTCATCAGCTATGACGACGCCTACAGCCCGCCGAAGACGGTGGAGCAGGCGCGCAGGCTGGTCGAAAGCGACGAGGTGTTCCTGATTTTCGCCCCGCTCGGCACCGCGAGCAACGCCGCGATCCAGAAATACATGAACAATATGAAGGTACCGCAGCTCTTCGTCGCCACCGGCGCCTCGCGCTGGGGCGATCCCGAGCATTTCCCCTGGACCATCGGGTGGCAGCCGAACTACCGGGCGGAGGCGCGGATCTATGCGACCTACATCCTGCAGCATTATCCCCATGCCAGGATCGGGCTGCTCTATCAGAACGACGATTTCGGCAAGGACTACGTTCTCGGCTTGAGGGACGTGCTGCGCGATAAATTCGACGGCATGGTGGTTGCTAGCGTCCCCTATGAGGTCGCCATGCCGACCGTCGATTCCCAGGTGGTGGCGATCAAGTCCGCCAACCCGGATATCTTCGTCAACATCGGTACCCCGAAGTTCGCCGCACAGGCGATCAAGAAGCTCGCCGAGCTCGATTGGCACCCGGTCCACATCATGACCAACGTGTCGGCCTCGGTCGGCGCGGTGCTCAAGCCTGCCGGTCTGGAAAACTCCCGGGGCATCCTGTCCGCCGGCTATCAGATGGACGTCACCGATCCGCAGTGGGACAGCTATCCCGGCATGCAGCGGTTCCGCGCCTTCATGGCGAAATATTATCCGGAAGCCGACAAGTCCGAGAGCGGGCCGCTGACGGCCTTCAATATCTCGACCGCCCTGGTCGAGGTGCTGAAGCGCTGCGGCGACAACCTTACGCGCGAGAACGTGATGAAGGCGGTCGCGAACATGGATTTCGAGATGGACACCTACATTCCGGGCATCCGCATCAAGACCACGTCGACCGATTTCTATCCGATCGAGCAGGTGCAGATGATGCGCTTTACCGGCGAGAAATGGCAGTTGTTCGGCCCGATCATCGACGGGCATGCGGAGTAGGCGGCTCTTTTGCGTCGCGTCGATCGGGTGCTCAGGAAGGATCATCTTCTAGCCCCAAGTGGCGGCATGAGGCGGCGCAAATTCATAGGGCTTCTCGGCAGTGCAGCGGCGACATGGTCGATTTCGCTACATGCGCAGCAAGCAGCTCCACTCCTGATCGGCGTTCTGCATGCGAGTTCCGATCAAGCCAGTTCCAGGCAACTCGGCGCATTCACGGCCGCCATGCGGGAGCTCGGTTACGTCGAAGGCCGCAACGTTCGCTTCGTCTACCGTTTTGCCGATGGATATCTCGACCGCCTGCCGGCCTTGGCGGCCGAGTTGGTTCAATTGAACCCACGTCTGATCGTCTCCGCTCCGGTGCCGGCCAATCTTGCGGCTCGTGACGCTACCAACACGATCCCGATCGTGATGGCGGACGGCGCGGATCCGGTCGGTTTCGGCCTGGTACAGAGTCTTGCCCATCCGGGCGGCAACGTGACTGGTCTGACAAATTTCGCCGAAGATATGGCGGCAAAACAGCTCGACATCATGCGGGAGTTACTGCCGCATCTGGCGCGCGTCGCCGTTCTCATCAATACCGCAAACCCGTTGCATGTGCCGCAATGGCGCGAGACGCAATCGGCTGCGGCGCGTGCTGCGATCGCGCTGATACCATTTGAAGTTCCTAACCCGGATCTGTTGGCACAGGCTTTTCCCGTTTTCGCGCAAGGCCAGGCCGAAGCCCTGCTTGTCCCGCCGGACACCACCTTTAACACCTATCGGAAACACATCGCCGATCTTGCGACCGCCGCGCGTCTGCCGGCGATATTCTTCAATCGCACATTTGTCGATGACGGCGGACTGATGAGCTATGGCCCCGACCTGGTCGAGAATTACCGGCGCGCGGCACTCTTTGTCGACAAGGTCTTGAAAGGCGCCAAGCCTGGAGACCTTCCGGTGGAGCGACCGATCAAGTTTGAGCTGGTCATCAACCTGAAGACCGCAAAGACGCTCGGGGTTGAAATACCGCAGATGCTATTGGTGCGCGCCAACGAGGTGGTGGAGTAAGACGTTGCCGCTGATTGCGCCAGGCTCGATCCGGCCGCCGGCGTTGACCAAGCAGAGGGGGCTCATGCCGGCTGAAGCCGACCTTTCGCGAGGCGAATTGGACACGAATTTTATGCCGATCGTCACTCGCGCTGTGCTAGCCTGACAGAACAACAACACCGGCATAAGCCGGGCTTTTCTTGAATCCTGGGAGGGAAGCCGTGGACCGCACGCTCGAACGCTCGACCATGCGCAAGGTCTATCTGCGCCTGCTGCCGTTTGCCATCCTGTCTTATGTGCTGGCCTATATCGATCGCATCAATGTGAGCTTCGCCGGGCTCACCATGCGCACGGACTTGGACATGTCGGCCGGCACCTTCGGCTTTGCCGTCGGCATGTTTTTCTGGGGCTATTTCATCTTCGAAGTCCCGAGCAACGTCATCCTGGAAAAAGTCGGCGCCAGAATATGGATTGCCCGGATCATGATCACCTGGGGAATCCTGGCCGGCTTTACCGCCATGGTTACGGGCTCGACCAGCTTTTCGATCGTGCGTTTCCTGCTGGGCGTCGCCGAGGCCGGGTTCTTTCCCGGCATTATCCTGTATTTCACCTACTGGTTCCCTAGCCATCACCACGCCCGCATCGTGTCAGGTTTCTTGATCGGCCTGCCGTTCGCGGTCGCGGTCGGCGCGCCGATATCCACGGCACTCCTCGGTCTGGATGGCCTGTTCGGTCTTAGGGGTTGGCAGGTCATGTACATCGCCGAAGCGATCCCGACCGTGGTGATCGGGGTGCTCACATATTTCGTGCTCACGGATCGACCTGAGCAGGCCAAATTCCTGACCGAGGAAGAACGCCACTGGCTCGTGACCAAGATCGCCGCCGAACGCAGCGCCACCGAGGCGGTGCGCAAGTTCACGCTGTGGCAGGCGCTCTACAATCCCAAGGTGCTGCTGCTGGCGCTGAACTATTTCGGCATCGTCACTGCGAGCCTCGGCATGCTGTATTTCATTCCGCAGATGATCAAGTCGCTGGGTGAATACAGCAACATGACGGTCGGCTGGCTCACCATGATCCCCTATGCTTGCGGCGCCATCGCCATGGTGACGTGGGGGCGCATCTCCGATCGCATGAACGAGCGGCGCTGGAATCTGTTCATCGGTTGCGTGTTCGCGACCGTGGGGCTCGTCATCGCCGGCATGACGATGGGGAGCTGGTGGGCGCTGGTGGGAATGTCGATCGCCGCAATGGGCTTTTACGGCTCCAAGGGCCCGTTCTTCGCCATGCCGCCGATGTTCCTCAGCGGCGCCGGATTGGCGGCCGGCATTGCCTGGATCAACTCGCTCGGCAATCTCGGCGGCTTCTTCGGCCCCTGGTATGTCGGCGTCATGAAAGACTGGACCGGCAGCTATGCGGGCGGACTCTATGGGCTCGCCTTGCTCGGCCTGCTCGCAGCCATCGTTTGCGCGCTGTTTCTGCACATTCCCAATCGCCTGCCGTCGGCGGCGGTCGTAGCGCCCGCCGAATGACGCCGATCTAGCCGTTACACCTCATTGCGATTCGCTTCGTCGGTCAGCGCCTGAACAGTGGCGTGCGGATATGACCGGAGGCGGTATAGGAGAGCGAAGATTCCAGCCGCTCAAAAGGAATGCCGCGCGTCAGCAAGTGGTCGATGGCGATCATGGCAATGAGCGGGGCAAATTTGTCGGCGGGGCAGGCATGGGCGCCGGCCCCGAATTCGAGATACTTGCGGTCCTGGCGCGCGATGTCGAAACGGTCGGGCTCGCCGTTGAGCGCGCCATCGCGATTAGCCGCCGCAATCAGGACGATGATCATGTCGCCTTGCTGCATGTCTTGTCCGGCAATAGCGCCATCTCGCGCCATGAAGCGGAGTGTGCTGTTGGTGGTGGGATCGCAGCGCAGCACTTCCTGGATGACCTCGCGGAGCCATGCGCGATCCGCTTCCACCTGGGCGCGCAGCGATGGACGCCGCGCGAGCGCCAGCAACGTCAAGCCGATCAGCGAAGCGGTGGCGGCGTAGCCCTGCAGCAGGTATCCGATCGCGTTGGCGATGATGTCCGCCTCGTCGTCGCAGCCGGCGCGCCGTGCCTCCTGCACC
>JBATYU010000687.1:0-6219 GCA_049674245.1 Bradyrhizobium sp.
CGCGGCATCGAGATGATGTTGTAGCCGGAATCGACGTAGTGGATTTCCCCGGTGACGCCGCCGGACAGTTCGGACAGCAGATAAAGCGCCGAGCCGCCGAGCTCGTCGAGCGTCACGCCACGCCCAAGCGGCGAATGTTTTTGCTGGAAAGCGAACATGGCGCGGGAGTCGCCGATCACGGCGCCGGCCAGCGTGCGCACCGGCCCTGCTGAGATCGCATTGACGCGGATTTTCTTTCTTCCGAAGTCGAAAGCGAGATAACGCACGGAAGCTTCCAGCGCCGCCTTGGCTACTCCCATCACGTTATAATTCGGCATCACACGGACCGACCCGCTGAATGTCAAAGTGATGATGGAGCCGCCGGCCGCGGGCATCATTTCTGCTGCGCGTTTGGCTATCTCGGTGAAGGAAAAGCAGGAGATCACCATGGTGTGCGAAAAGTTTTCGCGCGTGGTGTCGGCATAGCGTCCCCGAAGTTCATTCTTGTCGGTGAACCCGATGGCGTGGACCAGGAAATCCAGCTGCCCCCATTTTGCGCGCAAGGTCTCGAACACGGAATCGACGCTGGCGATGTCTTCAACATCGCAGGGCAGCACCAGCTCGACATTGAGCGATTGCGCCAGTGGCTTGACCCGCTTGCCCAGCGCCTCGCCCTGAAAGGTGAAGGCCAATTCGGCGCCCTGCGCGGCGAGTGTCCTGGCAATGCCCCAGGCGATCGAATGATCATTGGCAACGCCCATGATCAACCCGCGCTTTCCTTTCATCAGATATTGCATCATGCCGAGGCACTCTCTTGCGTCATGCCCGGCCTTGTGCCGGGCATCCACGTCCTTCCTTGCCAGTATCGAAGACGTGGATGGCCGGGACAAGCCCGGCCATGACGGTGAAAAGCGCTATTCACTTCGCGGCCAATCTCACGCATCCATCCGCTTGAAAACCAGCGTGGCGTTGGTGCCGCCGAAGCCGAAGGAATTCGACAACACCGTGCCGAGCTCGGCATTGTCGATGCGCTTGCGCACAATCGGCATGTCTGAAAACGCTGGATCGAGCTCGGTGATGTGGGCGCTCTCGCAGACGAAACCATTGTTCATCATCAACAGCGAATAGATCGCTTCCTGCACGCCGGTGGCGCCGAGCGAGTGCCCGGTCAGCGCCTTGGTCGCCGAAATCGGCGGACACTCGTCGCCGGTACCAAACACCTTTCGGATCGCCTCGATTTCCGGCGGATCGCCGGCCGGCGTCGAGGTGGCGTGCGGGTTGATGTAGTCGATCCTGGTGTTCACGGTCGACAGCGCCATCCGCATGCATCGCTCGGCGCCTTCGCCCGAAGGTGCGACCATGTCGTAGCCGTCGGAGGTGGCGCCGTAGCCGACGATCTCGCCGTAGATGCGCGCGCCGCGCGCTTTCGCGTGCTCAAGCTCTTCCAGCACCACTACGCCGGCGCCGCCGGCGATCACAAAGCCGTCGCGGGTCACGTCATAGGGGCGCGATGCGGTCGCGGGCGTGTCGTTATATTTCGAGGACATCGCGCCCATCGCGTCGAACAAGACCGACAGCGACCAGTCGAGCTCTTCGCAGCCGCCGGCGAAGATGACGTCCTGCTTGCCGATCTGGATCGTCTCATAGGCGTTGCCGATGCAGTGGTTGGAGGTGGCGCAGGCCGAGGAGATCGAATAGTTCACGCCCTTGATCTTGAACCAGGTGGCGAGCGTTGCGGAGGCCGTGGACGACATCGCCTTCGGCACCGCGAATGGACCGACCCGCTTCGGCCCCTTCGTGCGCGTGATATCGGCCGATTCGACGATGGTGCGGGCCGACGGTCCGCCGGAGCCCATGATGATGCCAGTGCGAATGTTGGAGACGTCGGAAGGCTCAAGACCGGAATCCTGGATTGCCTGTTCCATCGCGACGTGATTCCAGGCTGCGCCCTCGCCGAGGAAGCGCATCGCGCGCCGATCGATCACGCCGGAGGGATCAAGGGTGGGGGCTCCCTGAACCTGCGAACGGAAGCCGAGCTCGGCATATTTTTCCGCGCGCGTGATGCCGGACTTGGCCTCGTGCAGGCTCGCAAGCACTTCCTGGGTGTTGTTTCCGATCGATGAGACGATCCCCATCCCCGTGATGACAACCCGCCTCATGTTCGCCTCGCCCTTGTCGTTATGTTCTCGTGCAATTTTTCCGTTCAAGCCGGTTCTGTGCCCTGCTTGAACAACCCGACCCTCAAATCCTTCGCGCGATAGATAATCTCGCCATCGGCGGAAAGCCAGCCGTCGGCGATGCCCAGCCAGAGCTTCATGCGCATCACGCGCTTGATGTCGACGTTGTACACAAGCTTGCGGACGTTCGGCAGCACTTGCCCGGCAAGTTTGAGCTCGCCGAGCCCAAGTGCCCGGCCGCGGCCTTCGCCGCCGCTCCACCCCAAGAAGAAGCCAACCATTTGCCAGAAGGCATCAAGGCCGAGGCAACCGGGCATCACCGGATCGTTCTTGAAATGACAGCCGAAGAACCAGAGGTCCGGCTTGACGTCGAGCTCGGCGCGAACCAGGCCCTTGCCATATTCGCCGCCGGTCTGGGAAATCTCGCTGATGCGATCGAACATCAGCATCGGCGGCAATGGCAATTGCGCATTGCCCGGGCCGAACATCTCGCCACGGCCGCAGGCCAGCAAATCCTCGTATTCGTATCCGCCGCGTCGAACCAGCATCCAAACCTGCCTCTCTCAAAATCCCGATGGAGCGTTTTTCGAGCGAAATGGACCCATTTTGCGCAGGAAGCGCGTCAATTTTCGTGGATTGACGCGACTACCGCAGATCAGGACGCTCCCGCGGCAAACCGGCGTTCGCTTGTGCCGATTGAGGTCAAGCGGGGCCCGCGGGACCTCTATCATAGGCCCCCGCCGACGGCAAAGCGCCCCACTTGGGTAAATCGCCGCATCGGCCTTCCGGTTCCCTTGTCCGGCCCGGGTCGGTCTTGTACCGATCTTGTAACGGTCTTGGGCCGGTTCTAGTTGCGAAAAACTTGCATCTAACCCATTTCCTTCTTATATTCCACCGCGATAGTGCGCGATAGCCAGTGTGGTGCCCGACGTGGAAATGAGCGACGACGGCTCGACTTTGAATGATGACACTGCCCATTCTGCGTCCCCTCACGGGGGACGGCAACCGGCCTTGACCGGCTGTCCCTGGCACGATGTCAACGAAATGCTGCAGTCGGCCGGCCTGCGCCCGACCCGTCAACGCATGGCGCTCGGCTGGCTGCTGTTCGGCAAGGGCGCCCGTCACCTCACCGCGGAAATGCTTTACGAGGAAGCGACGCTCGCCAAGGTTCCGGTGTCGCTCGCGACCGTCTACAACACGCTCAACCAACTGACCGACGCGGGTCTCTTGCGCCAGGTGAGCGTCGACGGTACCAAAACCTATTTCGACACCAACGTGTCGGCGCACCATCACTTCTATCTCGAAAACAGCCACGAACTGGTCGACATTCCCGATCCGCATCTCATGCTCTCGAGGATGCCGGAAGTGCCCGAGGGTTACGAGATCGCGCGCGTCGACATGGTCGTGCGCCTGCGCAAGAAGCGCTGAGTTCTACATCAATCGTAAGTTAGTCGTCATGCCCGGCCTTGTGCCGGGCATCCACGTCTTACTTTTTCTCATCACCAAGACGTGGATGGCCGAGACAAGCCCGGCCATGACGAATATCAGGAAACGTCACGAGAACAACGAGGGATCACTCCACCCTCTCGTCGGAGTAGACGCCCCACAGCCGCTCTTGCTGGATCCAGCCATCGAACCCGTTGCCGGCAATGTGGCACCAGCCTGACGCGCATTTTCTTACCTGTGCCACGACGCCGGCCTGCAAGCGGGCCGCGACCGCGCTCGCTTCATCGGCGCGCTCGTAAAGGGGCGCGAGGTCATCCTTGCTTTTCATGGTGACGACGGCGGTGCGGCGGCCGGACAGCAGCGAATGATAGACCCAGCCCTCGGCGCCTTCGGAATCGCGCACCCGGCGCCAGTTCTCGAATTCGGCCGTGATTTCGACCGGCAGGCCCGAGCGGGTGTAGACCCAGGCCACGTCATTGTCCTTGGTCGGACCCGCTCTGACATTCACATGATCGGATTTGAGGCTGACATAGCGCGGCACCGGCAGGCCACTGGTGGTGAGGGTCGAATCCTTTGCCGAAAACCCTGAAGTCACCGAGGCGCCGAGCAAGCCCGCCGCGAGCACGACCGCCGAACAAAACCGCCCCAACGCCATCAACTCGTCTCCCACCGAGATGCCTTGAGCTCAAACGCTTCGAGCCGCACCGTCTGACGCCCTTAAAATCCCCTGTGCCCGTCCGGAGCGCCCACGGCTTGTCGTTCCCAAATGGCCCTGCGGTGGTTCTTGTCTTGGCCCGGCCTTCTGCTAGAGAGGACGGAACACTTTTCAGAACCAACACCATCCCGCATTTTTCCTTAAGAAGGTGGCGGGGAACCCAGAGGAAACGCCGGGACTACGCGGCAACCGCAGTGTCGAACACCCGGGTTAACGGGGCATGAATCGCGCTAGTGCCCTCTTTTCCGAAGTTCGTGATACGTCGCAAGCGTCCTGTTGCACGAACTCCGGAACGCAAAGGACTAGCAAGTCTATGATTCCAGTGCCGCTTTTCGATTTGACGTTCCTGATCGAAGTTGCCGTGGGATGCAGGAACTTCAGATCGGCGGCGCTAGTCCGGGAAGCCAGCGCGTCATGAGAGCAGGTCATGTCGGTTAAGAAAAAGCCCCTTGTTGTCGTCACGCGCAAGCTGCCGGACTCGATCGAGACCCGCATGCGCGAGCTGTTCGACGCAAGGCTCAATCTGGACGATACGCCGATGACGGAGGAACAGATCGCGGAAGCCGTCCGCACCGCCGACGTGCTGGTCCCGACCATTACCGACGAGATCACCGAGGAGCTGCTCAAGCAGCCCGACTGCAAGCTGAGGATGATCGCCAATTACGGCAACGGCGTCGACAATATCGACGTGACCGCGGCGCATGCGCGCGGCATCACCGTGACCAACACGCCGAAGATTTTGACCGAAGACACCGCCGACATGACCATGGCGCTGATTCTGGCGGTGCCGCGCCGGATGATCGAGGGCACCTCGATCCTGACCGAGGGCAAGAACTGGCCGGGCTGGTCGCCGACCTGGATGCTCGGCCACAGGATCGGCGGAAAACGCCTCGGCATCATCGGCATGGGCCGCATTGGACAAGCGGTGGCGCGCCGCGCCCGCGCCTTCGGCCTGCAGATCCACTATCACAACCGCCGGCCCGTCGCGCCCATGATCGCCGAAGAGCTCGGCGCGACCTATTGGGAAAGCCTTGACCAGATGCTGGCGCGGATGGACATCATCTCGGTGAATTGCCCGCACACGCCGGCGACGTTCCACTTGCTGTCGGCGCGGCGGCTGAAACTGATCCGCAAGGACGCCTATATCGTCAACACCGCGCGCGGCGAGGTGATCGACGAGGACACGATGGTCAAGTTGATCGAGGCCGGCGAGATCGGCGGCGCCGGGCTCGACGTGTTCGAGAACGAGCCCGCGGTCAATCCGAAACTGGTGCGGCTCGCCAAGGCCGGCAAGGTGACGCTGCTGCCGCATATGGGCTCGGCCACCATCGAGGGCCGGGTCGAGATGGGCGAGAAGGTGATCATCAACATCAGAACCTTCCTCGACAACCACAAGCCGCCGGATCGCGTGCTACCCAGCATGCTGTGAGGCGCGTGCATTTCGGATTCGAATTTCAAAGAGGGTACGTAGGGTGGGCAAAGGCGCGTTTGCGCCCTGCCCACCTTCCATCAACGATGTGACTCGTGATTGGTGGGCACGCTTACGCTTTGCCCCATCTACGATGCTGATTCAACTGTCAAACAGCCTCCTCGTCATTGCGAGCGAAGCGAAGCAATCCATCTAGCCGTGCAAAGGAAGAATGGATTGCTTCGTCGCTTCGCTCCTCGCAATGACGTCCAATGTGGACATAAGTCCGCATTCCCGCGGCGCGAATTGCGTCCGAGCGATGCCAAAACATTGTCCCTCGATAATAGAGGGCGCAGGGAATGCCGGATGCCCAATGCACCCGCAGATGGGGTAACGGGCTCCCCGGGGGCCTTCCAAGCAAGCCGCGCTAGCTACGGCGCTGTTGGTGGCGCGCGTCGCGCGGCTAGCTTGGAAGGCAGGCGGTCGTCCCTCAC
>JBATYU010000688.1:0-2326 GCA_049674245.1 Bradyrhizobium sp.
GTGCAAGCCCCACCCGGCGAACGCTCCAGCCGGAAGCAACCGGAGCAGTCATGGAGGTGACGAAATGGCTGAAGCCGTCGGTATAGCGCGTCGCATATAGGTGACGGCGCGAGTGTGCGGGCCGCAACGCGAGTGAACGCCGCGCAAGCCTCGAAAAGGACGATGTGCAGGCCGACTCGACCGCAATTTCGGGGAAGGCTGACACGGCTGGGCGAGATGAGCGAAGACGACGCCCAGTCGCTGCACCGGGGTACTGGCGGCGGCACGTACACAAGGAAAGCGCACGCAACACGGGAAGCCCCATGGCGTGGTCAGGGATGATCAACCGGACGCCCGCGAGGGAGAGGCCGGGCGCTATGGGATGGCGGAGAGGTTCGTAGTACCGCGGAAGCCGGGTAACGCCGGGGGAGGGAAGGGGCCTCAGTTCAAGACAGACGCAAGACGCGGTGAAGGACCTGGAGATTGGGCAACCTATCAACTCCACATGATGTTCAGAAGCTGCCTATGGCGTCGCACGCGAAAGACCGCGTGAGGTCTTGTCCGAGAGCCGGATGCGGGAAATCCGCACGTCCGGTTCGATGAGCGGGGTGTGGAAACGGAGCTACGGCTGAGCCACTAAGGCACCGCCAGACGAAAGGGGCGGGAACAGACATGCTCAGCCTAACGTCACCGCGCCACATCTCGACTCACATGGGGACGTTCGGGTCAAGCGGATTGGATTCAGTGGCGCATGTGCAAAACTCCCGCATTGTCTCGGTATCCAAGGTCTGAGCCTGATTGCGCGATCTGGTCGTTCCTGGCCAGATCAAACTCACATTCGGTCGCCGTTCGCGACGGCCGCACCAATATCCCGCTTGCGGCGGTCGGGCTCAGGAGGACGACACCATTCTCTACCTCGGCTTTTTAGGCCATGTCGGGGTTCGGTTCGTCCACCTGGATCCGCCAGAACTGATCAAGTCCTGGAGATCTGAAAGATTGTTGAGCGTCTACCTTCAGGCGCCTTTCATTACGGCTCCCTCGATAACGACGCCGGCGGTGACATATTTCCACAGCGCGACCAGCAGCTTACGCGCCAGCGCCACGATGGTCGTCTTTTTGAGGCGGCCGCCATTGCGGCGGACCCGCTCTTTGAACCACAGAGCCAGCGCCGATTGCGGTTGATGGCGCAGCCAGAGCCAGGCGAGTTGGATGAGCGTTGTTCGCAATCGCGGATTGCCGGCCTTGGACACACCCTGTTCGCGATCGACCGATCCGCTTTGCCAGGGCGTCGGCGCCAAGCCAGCGTAGGCCGCGACCTGCTTTCGGTTGGAGAAACTTCGGTAGAGCCCCTCCGACCAGAGGACGGCAGCGAATTCCGGGCCGATCCCTTTCAGACTGATCAACATTGCCTGCGGCGCTCGCGATTGCTCGGTCTTTGCTTTCGGGGAGATCAAGGCATCTCGCTCCGTCTCGACAGCCTTGATCTGCTCGAGCAGCAGCTCAAGTCGGTCAAGCTCGCGGCTGATTTGAGCCTTGAGATGCTGCGGCAAGCAACGCCCATCGCCCGTCTTCAATTCGTCGAGCCGTTGGCGTCGGTTGCAGCGCAAGGGCTCGTAATCGGATACGCCCTGGGAGAACAATAATCCCTTGATCCGGCTGACGTGCTGGACCCGCTCGACGGTCAGCGTCTTGCGCTCACGACAAAGCCGGCGACTGTCTTCCTGCTCAGGCGTCGGCGCTCTGGCCATGGCGCATACTCGCGGTTCGCCTCGTTTATATGCCAGAAGCGCGCGAACCAAAGCCTCGCCGTCGATCTTGTCGGTCTTGGCTCGCCGCCGTCGACGCGAGGTCGCGATCGAAGCCGGATCGACCACATAGCTCTCAATTCCTTCGTTATGCAGCAGTCGATGGACCCAGAAGCCGTCCAATCCCGCCTCTTGAATGACGATGATTGGGAAGGTTCTCCCTGTCCGCGCGAACGCCTTCTTCATCAGCTCAGAAAAGCGCGCAAGCAGCGCGGCGATGTCCCCGGCGGATACGCTGTGCTTTGACATCTTCTCGCCGCCGCCCGGCGACAGTGACGTGATCAGCCAGGTTGAGCGACTCAGTTCCAAAGAAACGAAAATGGCGCCAAGATTGGTTCGGATAGCGGTCGGTCCTTCGCAAGGGTGATCGAGTGACATGGGTCGCCTCCAGGGTTGAGTGGATAGACGCCCTCAGTCTGCTCGCTATCCACACCCCATGGGATCTCTACCGACTCCAGCCGTCAGCTTCGCGCAAATACCGGTCATTCGGCGGCGGCTTGCGGAAAGGGTCAAGTCGATCCAAAGCGGACGGTCATGGCAAC
>JBATYU010000689.1:0-2799 GCA_049674245.1 Bradyrhizobium sp.
TTTCGCTGCCAGATAAGCGAGCGTCGATGCGAGCAGCGTTCCGCCAAGACAATATCCGACGCAATTAACGGCACGCTCACCAGTGCCTTTCTCGACTGCCGCCATCGCCGCGATAGCGCCCTCGAGCATGTAGTGCTCGAAGCTCTTGTCTCGCAGGCGTGCGTCCGGATTTATCCAGGAGATGACGAAGACCGTGTGCCCCTGTTCGACACACCAGCGGATGAACGAATTCTTTGGCTGGAGATCGAGGACGTAGAATTTGTTGATCCACGGCGGAATGATCAACAGTGGCGTTTTACGTACGTGCTCTGTCATCGGCGTGTACTGGATGAGTTGGATCAACTCGTTTTGGAAAACGACCTTGCCTGGCGTCGTCGCAATATTTTCGCCGAGCCGGAACGCATCCATATCGGTCATAGCAACGCTAAGGCGGCCCTTTCCGCGCTGCAGATCGTTGAGCAAATTCGTCAGGCCGCTGAGCAAGTTCTCGCCGCCGGTCTCGATCGTCTTCGATAACACTTCCGGGTTTGTCGCCATGAAATTCGACGGCGCCAATGCATCGACGAATTGCTTCGTATAGAATTCCACCTTCCTGGATGTCTCCTCATCAAGCCCCTTTACGCCGCGGACGGCGGAGAGGATTGCGCGAGCGGAAAGAAGATAACTGTCGCGGATATAGCTAAATATCGGGTTTTCAGCCCATTCGGGGTATTTGAAGCGTTTGTCCGGTGCGCTGACCGGCGGTGGCTCGCCGCCAAGCAGATGTCGCATCGTCCGCGCCCACAAGCTGACGCTCTGTTCCCAAAGCTCGATCTGCGCGCGCGCGACCGGCCGCGGATCGGCCATGAGCTTGGTTGTCAGCTCAAAGAAGGCTTGACCGATTTTGGCCGGATCGCCCATGCCGATATTGGCGACGTCTGGCCGGTCTAAGAGGAATCCCTGTACGGCAGCCTGGCTTTTGATGGCCAACGTCTGAAATCGTTCTGCCAGAACGGCCGGATCCAAAGATGCCGCCATTTTGCCGTCGTTTGTCATGGCAGCCACTCCCTTTCTCGTTCCCCTATGCGCGCCGGCGATCTATTTGCCACCTTCTCGCTGCGCCGAGCCAGTGCCGGCTCTGACATTTTACCCCTTCGAGCCCGCGCAGAAGAAGGGCCAAATTCTCAGGCGCTGACACATTAAGCGGTATGAAATGCGCCCAAATGTCCGTTCCGGGTCGATGCTGTTGAAAAAAGTCATTCCTGGCTGACGAACGAAATTTTTCAGGACCGCTGATGCGTTTTGCACGCCGCGACGTGATGGACCACAACGCCCTCCACAAAAACGACCACGGACTTTCGTATCGCTCCTAGCCAGCATTGTCAGCGGTAGAAACGTCGAAACATCGGCTTTCGAAGTGTCCCCGAAAAGGATTTCGGCCGCTTATCTCGGCAGTCTCCAACATTATCACACGAGAGTCTCTGACTCATCGCTACGGCGATTGCGATGCAATCGTCGTTAACTCTCGTCGAGGTCGCCAATATGATGTTGGGCGTAGAGCCCAAGGCCGAGCTTGGCGACGAGGTCGATTTGGGTTTCAAGGAAATCGATATGATGTTCCTCGTCGTGCATTAGTTGCTCGAAGAGGCCGCGCGTCACGTAGTCCTTCACACTGTGGCAGTGGGTTGCCGCTTCTTCGTAAAGCGCCCGCGCTTCCGTTTCGGCCTGCAAATCGCGGTCAAGCACCTCCTTCACCGTTTGACCGATACGAAGGGATTCGAGGGTTTGCATGTTGGGATTGCCATCGAGGAATATGATCCGCTCGATGAGCTTGTCGGCATGCTGCATTTCCTCGATGGATTCCTTGCGCCATTGCTTTGCAAGCACTTTGTAGCCCCAATTATCCAACAGGCGGTAATGCAGCCAATATTGATTCACTGCGGTGAGCTCGTGGCGCAGCGCCTTGTTTAGGTACTCGATAACTTTGGGGTTACCTTTCATGAATCACTCCCTGTTGCCGATCGCCGCCGATGCATAGCGTGGACAGTTCCGATTCATTCGATCACCCGGTTGGCCATCGCAAGCAGGGTTGGCGGAATTTCGATCGCGAGCGCCTTTGCAGTCTTGAGGTTGGTGACCAGTTGGAGTTTCGTTGGCTGCTCGATCGGCAAATCGGCGGGCTTGGCGCCTTTAATATCTTGTTTCCCGAAGACTACCACTTTGCGACCGGGCGGCGAGTGAGCTCGGCCGCTGCATAGCGGTCAGGCCGAAGTCCAAATGGGGTCATTCGCGCCAGTTTAGCGATCTCAGACTCACTTCCGCTTTCCCCGATAGAACTACCCCTCTAGTGTGAATCCAACTCGCAAAGTGACCTGGTAATGTCGGACAGACCCATTTTCGATATGGCCTCTCGTTTGCACGACTTCGAACCATTTCATCTCGCGAATAGTCTTTGATGCGCGGGTGATGGCATTTTGAATGGCATCTTCGATACTTTTTTCGGAAGATCCTACGAGTTCTAGGATCTTATAAACGTGATCCTTCATTTCAGTAACCGGCATGGCGAACCTCCTCTGGTGAGCCAAGTCTATTCTGAACGAGTTCTAACCTCTCGAGTTCCGCTACTTCTGCGAGGGAAGCTGGAGCGGACCGCAGGGATCGAACTCTACTCCTTCAAAATGTCCGCAAGGGGTCATTCTCGACCGAATGGGGCTGCCAGCGCCATGTCCGGTCTACCCCCAATAGCGACCGAACTGCGGACATCGCTGGTGGTCCGGTTCGTGCCATTTCCGGACTCATGCGTTGCAGCAAACAGTACCT
>JBATYU010000690.1:0-4005 GCA_049674245.1 Bradyrhizobium sp.
TTGTTGTGCCGTGTTGGGCAACGGCCGCGCCGAGTTCTGAGAACGCAACACGTAGGCCTCCCCTGGCGGTGAAATCTTCATCGATTGATCGCCCTTCCCAGTCGAATTGGCTCGTCGCAAGAACCCGAAGACCGCCCATCCCGCCCGTACAAAATCATCGCGAGCGGAGATACCAGTGCCAGCACGATCGCGAGTCCAAGCGCCGGATCGCTCGAAACGACCGCTGCGAGCAACGCGCCACATGCCGCCCCCGCCATTTGCGCGAAGCCGAACAAGGCTGCCGCTACCCCGGCTTTGTTACCGAACGGCGACAGTGCCGCCGCGCTCGACAGCGGGCTTGCGATGCCCACTCCGAACAAGAAAATTGCCGTGGTAAACAGAAACGGCAGGAACGCGTTGTTCGCGACCAGCTCGGCGAGAAGAAGCGCGACGGCTCCAATGGCCGTGGATCCCAGGCCGACCAGCATTGCGCGATAGAGGCCGAGCCTTGCCGATAATCTCGGCGCCAGCATGCTGGCCCCAAACACCAACACAACAACGCCGGCGAACAGCAGACCAAGCGTGACAGGAGAAAATCCAAAATGTTCGAGGAGCACGCGCGGCGCCGCCGTGAAAACGGCAAACAAGCCCGCCACCAGGAGGCTTGCAGTCCTGGTCGGCGCAACGAACCTGGCATCCCGGATCAGGCCAAGATAGGAACCGCCAACCGCAAGAGGATTCACGGAACCGTTGGCGGACGAATTAGTCTCGCCGATCAGCGTTGCGTACGCCAATAGCGCGCAGATAGCGAAGATGGCGACAAAAACAAATTCCGATCGCCAGCCAAAGAAATGATCAAGCGCGCTGCCGACCAAGGGTGAAAAGCCGGGGGCGGCCGCGTTTGCGATCGTTGTCAATGCCATTACTTTTGCGAGCGCCTGCCCCTCGAACAGATCCCGCGCAATCGCGCGTGAAAGTACCATAGCGGTGCAGGCGCCAACCGCTTGGATCGATCTGCCAACCAGCAGGTTTGAAAGATCGCCGGCGAACGCGCACCAAATCGTGCCGGCCACGAACATGCAAAGCCCAGCCAGAATCGGTATCCGTCGACCGAATCGGTCCGACAATGGCCCAACGATCAATTGTCCGACGGCAAAAATTGCAAGAAAAACGGAGATCGTCGAAGTGACGACCGCGCTCGATACGTGCAAATCAGCCGCCATGGTCGGCAGCGAGGGCAGAAAGATATTGGTTGCCAGCGTTCCCATCGCGGCAAACGCACAAATCACTGCGACGCAGGCCGTTATTGTTTGATCTTTGGGCTCGGGTATCCGCACTTTGCCCTGAAAGCCTGAACTTGTCTTTTCGATGTGCACCCACAATTTTGTGGTCAAGGCGCTAATCCTTTTGAGCTTGATTACCAAATTGCACTGCGTCGCTTCGTTTGCGGCGCTGCCGCGAGTCCTTCGCTGCTGTGTCTCCGACCCGGCGCGTCGGCCACCTGGAATGGAGAGGCAACCGACGGCGGAACGATACCGGTCGCGCATGAAATCAGCGTCCTCCAAACCTAGGAGGCCGCAACTCGCTTCAATTCATTTTCTGACAGGTGGGGTATCTCAGCCTGCTGCGCCGACCGTGTGCGCGGCGGGACGGCTGACAAGGGCAATGACGCAGGCAGCGACGATTACAGCCGCGTCAGTGCCCCACTCGCGGAGCTTTGCGATCACGGCAGCAGCGCATCACTCCGGCCACTCCGCGATGAAGCCCCTCGCCTTGTAGGGCTCGATTTTGTCCCACTCGCGGAGCATGCGGCGGCTGAACTCGGGGTCGGTGTGCCAGAGCGCGCGCGGCGTCGCGAAGCTGTCGACCGTGACCAGCATCTTCGTAACTTCGGGCCAGTGGCGATGCAGCGTCATTGGATAGCGGCGCGCGGTCCAGCTGCTGCCGAGACAGATCACGCTGCGGATATTTTTCAGTCCCAGCGCGGCATCGATGACCGGCAGCGAGAAGATGACGTTTTCGCCGGTATTCATGGCGCGATGCTCTTCGAGGATAAAGTCCGCCGGGATGCCGCGCGCAACCATCTCAGCCTTGATGATCGCGCATTCCGACAGGTGCGAACCCGGCGTCATGCCGCCGCTCACGATTGCCCAGCGAAAGAAGCCTTCGCGCCACAGCCTGCATGCCTCGTCGACGCGCCGCGCGGCGTCTTTGCGCGAGCCGAACACGAACAAGAGATCGGCGGGCTGCAACGGCGTATCGACCAAATGCCTTCGATTGATCTCGGCGATTTCGGCTGCGCTTGGCAATCGGCTCTCGCGCTTATCCACGGGGCGCGCCAGCTCCTGATGGGGAACGATGTTGGCCACGATGCCGCGTGAGCGCGCCGCCAGGAAGTCACATTTGATTGCGCTTGATTGCGCACGAAGCGATTACGGCAGCAGCGCTTCGGGCAGATGATCGAAGCTGTAGAGGAGCGGCCGGTTGCGCCTGACAAAACCGCCGATCTGCCAACCGAACAGGGCCGTGAAGCCGACGATGAACAATGCGCCGGCGAATTCGTCGGTCGCGACGGCGCGAACCAAAAGCCCGGCCATCGCTATCCCCAGCAGCGCCAGCAAGACAAGCGCCGCGGCGTAGGTGTTCGCGCCGAGGCCGCCGCTCAAATTGGCCTTGCTGCCGGCCTCAGCCATCCGCTGGTGCAACTGCACGATGAAGGCGCGATAGTCGCGATCCTGCGGGGTCATCAGCGCCGCAGTCTGCCATGTCGTCGAAAAGATGACGATGCGTGCGCCGTTTGCATGATGAATGTCGGCGCGGAAGCGGCGCCACTGCATCGACATCGGCCGGTACGACAGCCGGATCGCGGCGATCTCTGCATAGCGCCACAGCCCGGACCGGCCGGCAACGCGGAACGACAATCCCTCCCCCGTCAGCTCGAATTGATGCGCTGCGCCAATCAGCGACGCCTTGTAGGCGTAGCGGGTCGCGGGCGCGGCAGCCTCAATCGGCGAACTGGCGATCATGGTGGAGCGGTTTAGCGCGACATACACGCCCACAACAACGCCAATGATGCAATCGCGCCCAACGCGGTTCGCACGGCGTGGAGCCCACCCCATCTGATTATCAGTGCGCGCGACTGCGGCCCTGCCCGTTCGGGATCGGTCGCCAGCAGCGCATCGTTGGTCGGCTTGATGCCAAGCAGCGTCCACGGCCACGGCGCAATCATGGCGATGGCGCCGATCAGGAAGCCGGGATGCGAGCTTTGCCACCACGCGATCATGCCCAACACGAAGCCCAACAGCGCGAGCGGCGCCTGCATCGCGGCGCCGCGCTTGTAGGATGGCTTCCACTCGGTGAGCAGCGCCCGATCCTCCAGCGTCAGCCGCGCCGGCTGTTCGGCGACGTTCACGTAGATGGCCGCACCAAAGAAGATCGCGGCCGCCATCAGCGCCAGAAGACCGATCGCCATGAGCTACATCCTCCGATGGGAATACCGGCTGCAAGAATGCCTGATGCGCCGCGTCGGCTTGCGCGTCAGACCGGCTTTACTCTACAAGCGGCGCATGGCCGAGACGACTTATTTTCCGCGCCGCCTGATTCTGGCGGGCGCGATGGTTTCGGGAGTGCTGCTGGCGCTCGCCGTTCATATGCTTGGGGCGCGCTACGGGCTCGATCTCGGCGGCCTGTGGCGATCGGATACCCGTGAATTCATGCCGGCGGGCGCGGCGATCGCGTGGTGGCTGATCGCGACCGTCGGCTTCTCCGGCGGCTATCTCACCGCCAACCTGATGCAGAGCGCGGTGTCAGGGCAAATCCCGCAGCGGATGCGGCAATTCCTGATCGCGGTCGGCGTGCTGATCCTGGCAGGCGCGGGCCAGGCGGCCTCGGCGCCGAGCCCGATCCCGACCATCTCCGGCGTGCTCGCGGGCCTTGCGGCGCTGTGTCTTGGCGCCGTGATGGCATTCTGCGGCGCGCATGTCGCGCTCCGCAAGACGTAGCCTTTCGGGTTCGGACGAAAGCGCC
>JBATYU010000691.1:0-3438 GCA_049674245.1 Bradyrhizobium sp.
TGATGGCGGCGGCGGTGTAACGACCTTGAGAAATGTAAATCGTCATGCTGGTCTCCTCTGCATTCGCTAGTGGCCCATTCTCCGAAGTAACGTCGTGTCGCGGTCATGCCCGCATTAGAACAATAATCGGCCGCTGCCGACCATGGGGCTAGGTCCGAAAGGTGCCAGCAGCAGAAAGGTAAGGTCAACCGGGGGACGGATCGTCGCATGTGAAAGGGTTCACATCGGGCGTACAACTCGCCGAGTTACGATCAAACACGGAATTTGCGTGGCGGGGAGCCCAATCGGGCGCGAGCTTGATGCAAGTGAGCGGGTCAAGGTGATCTGTGTGCGAAGCGAAGTGATGGTCGGCGACTCGATAATCTGGCGCTCGATGGTGCCGATTCGAACGTCCGTTTAGATGCAATTCGCGATCTGCCGTCCATGACCGATGAGCCGGGAGGGTCGAATGAAAAAGCTCTTGAAACGCATCGCCTTGTCGTCGCTAACAGCAGCGGCACTCCTCGGTCACCAGGCCCTGGCCCAAACGACCAAAGCGACAGAAGCTGAAGCAAAGATGTTCGCTGTGAGTGCCGGTTACGAGCGATTCATGGGCCGCTGGAGCCGCCTGCTCGCACCGAGCTACGTCGCGTTCGCCGGTGTCAAGAACGGCGACCGGGTCCTCGATGTAGGTACCGGAACCGGATCGCTCGCTGGGGCGGTGGAAGCGAGCATGCCTGCGAGCGAGATTACTGGTGTGGATCCCTCGGAGGGATTCATCGCCTATGCACAGAAGCACGTCACGTCTAACCGCGCGCACTTTGAAGTCGGCGATGCCCAAGCGCTGAAGTTCAAGGATGCAGCATTCGATAACACTCTGGCCTTGCTCGTCATGAACTTCATTCCTGATCCAAACAAAGCAATCGCGGAAATGCGCCGCGTGACGCGTCCGCAAGGCGTTGTAAGTGCCTGTGTCTGGGACTACGACGTCGGCATGCAGATGCTCAGGTTTTTCTGGGATGAAGCCGTCGCTCTCGATCCGGGCATCGAGCCAAAGGACGAGCGGCATATGAAGTTCTCGCGCCGAGGTGAGCTGAGCGACCTCTGGGAGAAGGCTGGACTCATTAATGTCAAGGAGCAACCGCTCGTCATCGACCAAGCGTATTCATCGTTCAACGACTACTGGGAGCCGTTCACAAAGGGGGCGGGCCCCGGCGGCGCATTCGTTGTGTCGCTTCCCGAGGATCGTCGGCAACAGCTCGAAACTCGTATGCGCAAGCGCTTGCTGGGAGATCGCCAAGATGGCCCATTCACACTAACGGCGAGAGCTTGGTGCGTGAGGGGGGAGGTTCCCAATTCGTAACATGTCCGGGTTGGGTCAAAAAGCGGAAGAACTCAACATGAGCAATGTTTTCCGCTTTGCTCCTGAAAGCAGACATCGGTTCGCGATTGCGATGCTTCGGGCCAAGTACGCCATCCCATCGATATTCGTATGCTTTGTGAATCACGAGTACCGGTTGCTCAAAGACCTCCGGTGGCGCAACAATCGACACTACACGCTTTGTGGGCATGGACTTTGACGACCCTAAACTGGATATGCAGGGAATTGCCTCGGGATTTGGCGCTCGCATGGATAGGATCGACAAGATATCGGCCATCGACGACGTGCTGGACCGAGCGCTGACCCATCGCGGGCCGAGTTTCCTCATCCTTGATCGTGAGCCTTGATGGCCACCAATCTCAGTTGTGGTTGGGGTAGCGCAGGATCGGACGAGCGGCGAGAATGACAATGATCTTTGCGCTACCTCAATTCGATTTCAGATGGGTATCGTAGAATGCAATTGTACCGAGCGACCTGCCGACCGGGTTGTTCCGGTTCCGAGGCCCGGTCTCCTAGGCACACCGGGTCTCGTTTATGCCAAGCCTACGTCAACTTTCAAAGAAGAATGTTTGACGAAAAGATCAGGCTCTTGGAGGCTGGCCGAACGCTGTCGCAGGATAGCGAGCGCGACTAAGATCATGCCGACGAGAACAAGGGGAGGAAGCCAATGTCCATTTCGGGCAAAGTCGATCCCGTGGTGCGCCCAGTTGCGGCGACTGACATCGCCGAAGCACTTGTCGAGGGTTTGCGGGATTTCCAGGCACTGCCGCTTTATGGCCTTGCCCTGGGCGCGCTTTATGCAGCCGGCGGCATCGCCATCATTCTGTGTCTCACCGCCTTTGGCATGGCCTATCTCGCCTATCCGCTGGCGGCGGGTTTCGCGCTCATCGGGCCATTCGTGGCGATCGGCCTCTATGAAGTCAGCCGTCGGCGCGAGACCGGCCAGCCCGTTTCCTTTGGTGCGATCTGGTCAACGATCAGATCGCGCAGCGAGATCGGCTGGATGGCCTTTGTGACGTTGTTCGTCTTCGTGGCCTGGATGTACCAGGTCTGGCTCCTGATCTCTCTCCTGCTGGGACCGCACGCCTCGTTCTCCACCCTGCAGGAATTCATGACAGTGGTTCTCACGACCAAAGAAGGCCTACTGTTCCTCGCCATCGGCAACGCGGTCGGCGCGCTGTTGTCGCTGATCCTGTTCTCGCTGACGGTGGTCTCGTTCCCACTTTTGCTCGAGCGCGAGGTCGATTTCGTCACCGCCATGGTGACCAGCGTGCGAGCGGTGGTGACGAACCCCTTGCCGATGATCGGCTGGGCCGCGGTCATTGTGATGCTGCTGATTGTCTCGGCGCTGCCGTACTTTCTGGGCCTCGTGGTGACACTGCCCGTGCTCGGCCATGCGACCTGGCATTTGTACAAGCGGATCGTGGAGCCATTGCCGGCTTAGCTGACGGTCATTCCGGGGCGCGCGCTAGAAGAGGCTAACCCGCTGGGCTTCTCAAATTGGTCGTTGAGGTAGCGCCCAGCACCTCAGGCGACCCGACGCACTAGATTTCCCTGTCCGCTCCAATGTCGGCTTGGGTCAAAGTCGGAAGAACTCAGCATGAGCACATGTCTTCCGGGCTACCCCTGAAAGCGGACATCGCTCGGTGCAGTTGGCATGTCTCAAACGTGCCGATTTTGTTGCAAAAGTCGGGAGCAACGGATTGGGTTCTTAGCGCGCTCGTAACACGCGCTGCCCCTGACGCCTTTACGAACAATTACGCATCAGATTCTATATTCAACAAAACTTCCCCGGCGATGATTTCGGGGACTCCAAGATTAAGGTCAAGCAGGCTTGCTTGAACAAACTCCAGTACCTTATCGTTCGCCGCATTGGCGCTTTCGCGGTCCTCGAATATCATCACAGCGACACCGACGCCTTCGCCCCCATCCAGTACATAATAAGATCTGAATCCGTGCGATTCCCTTAGGATCTGACCGATGCCGCTTTTGGCGCGGCGCGCAGCATCCGCAACCGAACGAACCTGGGTGTACTTTCGAATGAACATGTACATGAGGCCACCCTGCGTCTCAGTTCC
>JBATYU010000692.1:0-2673 GCA_049674245.1 Bradyrhizobium sp.
GCGCCCACAGCCCGGAGAATTCGTGATCGGTGAGACAAAAAGACTTTTGCAACACTATCGGCACTTTTCGGACATCGCGGTCGCATCAACGAGCTTCCGCTTTTGGGGCTAAAGCGGAACTCCCACCGATGAGCGGACACGTCCGCTTGTGAGCATCGCATCAGCACGGCTCGTTGGCGCGGCAAACAGTGTACGGCTCGTGGTGTTGTTCCGGCCCGCTGGCGTCACCGCGCTCGACGATCGCAGCGCCGCCCGGTCGCCACCGCCTCGAACAGCGTTTCAATTCCAAAGTCGGGCCGATCACCCACCGGGAAGGCTTATTGTTCCACTGTCTCATGGACTGAATCGAGACAGTGACTTTGGATTGAGACAGCGCAAGGCAATGTCTCGTCCTCCTCGCAATGACGTGACGAATTTTTAAGGTGAGCAAAGGCGCACGGCGCCGTACTCAGCTTACTACTGGAATTGGCGGGCACACTGGGCCTTGCCCGCCCTACAGCTTCGGGCGCTTACCGCATGCGCGGTGTCCGACAAAGGAACCACAAATCCACTGACCTGAGATTGGATACAAACGATGTTCGTTTCATTTTTCCCCCGCCCAAAACTGTTCTTTCTGTCAGCCATCGTCTGGACGGCGCTGGCGATGGCGTTCTGGTATGGCTTTGCCGGCAATCTCATCGGGTCGTCTGCGCCCGGAGGTGTCGGCGTGGAGATATTCTGGTCGGCATCGTCGCTTTGGTTCGACCTCTATTTTGTCCTTTGCGTCGCAATCTTCGCCGGCGCCTGGATGGTGTTCGCGCCGCATCCCTGGGCGCCGTGGTCCATCCTCGGTTCAGCGCTGATCCTGTTCACTTCTTATTTTCAGGTCCAGGTCAGCGTCGCTATCAACAGTTGGTACGGGCCGTTCTACGATCTCGTCCAGGCCGCGCTTTCGAAATCGAAGCCGGTCACGGTCGAGCAGTTCTACAGCGAATTGTCGACCTTCGCCGGCATCGCTCTGGTCGCGGTCGTGGTCGGCGTGATGACGCGGTTCTTCGTTAGCCACTACATCTTCCGCTGGCGGACCGCGATGAACGACTTCTACATCGCAAACTGGCCACAACTCCGCACCATCGAGGGCGCCTCGCAGCGGGTGCAGGAAGACACCATGCGGTTTGCGACCACCATGGAAGGTCTCGGCGTCAATCTGATCAGTGCCGTGCTTACGCTCTTGGCCTTCCTGCCGGTTCTGATGCGGCTCTCCAGCAATGTCACGGAGCTGCCGCTGATCGGCTCGATCCCCTACCCCCTGGTATTCGCCGCAGTGATCTGGTCGGTGCTCGGAACCGGCGCGCTGGCGCTGATCGGCATCCGGCTGCCCGGGATCGAGTTTTTCAACCAGCGGGTCGAAGCAGCCTATCGCAAGGAACTCGTGCTCGGCGAAGACGATCAGGCCCGCGCCGATCCACCGACCGTCAACAAGCTGTTCGGTGCTATTCGCCGAAACTATTTCCGGCTTTACCTGAACTTCATGTACTTCAATATCGGCCGCATCGTTTATTTGCAGACTGACGTCATCTTTCCCTACATCCTGCTCGGACCAACGATCATTGCTGGCAAGATCACACTCGGTTCGATGAACCAGATCCTGAACGCCTTCACGCAGGTCAGAACGTCGTTTCAGTATCTTGTCAACTCGTGGAGCACGATTGTCGAACTGATTTCGATCTATCAGCGGTTGCGCGGTTTTGAGGCCAAGATCGGTGGCGAACGTCTGCCTTCGATTGAGACACGGACGGAGCCAAAGTCATTGTGATAGTCGTAGGGGGCAAAGGCGCGCCGAGCCGCCAATCCCGCGCCCTGATCCTCGACGAGAACACCCGCCGGGTGACGTCGTTTGCGTTCTCCAAGGCGAGGGAGTGGTAACAATAGCGCCTCGCCAACTTCGAGCCAGCCGAGCCCACCGTTGCTGGACCGAGTTCAAAGGCGACCGTGCTACCAAATCCAAACCGATCCCCGGCCCTCACCTCGTCTACGGCTTCCTGAAGGCCGCGCCGAACGCGGTGGTCGAGCCGATCCATCCGAAGGCGATGCCAGTGATCCTGACAACGGACGAAGAGCGCGACGTCTGGATGCGCGCGCCCTGGGATGAGGCGAAGGCGCTGCAGCGACCGCTGCCCGATGACGCGCTCAAAATTGTCGCCCGCGGCGCCGATAAGGAAGATCAGGCAGCGGTATGACTAAACTTCGGCGAACGATATGACCGTTACTGTGCTGACCGAAAGCACACTAGGTTCACCTTCGTTTCAGCCCGACTTCTCGGCCTAGGGAAAACGGCTGCAATAGCGTTTCGTCGGGAACCCGGTCCCGTCCGGGCGGCAGCCATAAGCACGACATGTCGAAAGAGGATTGTAAGCCACTGCAGCTAATCGCGTCGGCCCATTGTCTTCGTTTGCGAACCCACAACAACGGTCAGTCCGGATTGCCGTGGACGCCAAGGTGAAGGGGGCGCAAACCTTCATGCGCGTGCGCTCGGCGGGCGCCTGGGCGGCGAGCGCGGCTAATGCAGCACTGTCTGACATTTTGCCAGATGGCCGTTTGCCGAGTCTAGGAAGGCCGCTGGTGCGGGTTTGTCCAATGCAAACGGGGGTGTGGCCGCGTATAATAACCCCTGATACTCTGGCGTCTTAGAGC
>JBATYU010000693.1:0-2595 GCA_049674245.1 Bradyrhizobium sp.
TCGCCAAACGTGGTCGTCGAGCCGATCCATCCCAAAGCGATGCCGGTCATCCTGACCACCGAGGAGGAGCGCGAGATCTGGATGCGGGCGCCCTGGGACGAGGCCAAGGCGCTGCAGCGCCCGCTGCCCGACGAAGCCCTGAAGATCGTGATGCGCGGCGCGGACAAGGAAGATAAGGCAGCCGCATGAATTGGCGTGGCAACCGGTCCTTTGACACGACTTTGGCTGGTCCACGCCGAATGGTGTGTGCCCTGCTCTTCGCCATCAGCGCGTTTGCAATGGCCGCCACCTCGACCAGCAGCACCTATGCCGGCGCGGGCTCGAACAATGACGATCGCTGGCGGAGAGTTGAGCTGTCGTCGGGACAAGTTTCTCCCGGCGCGATTTCGCAGATCACGGTCGCGATCGAAACCAGGGGCCCACGGCTCTCTGGACGCATTCGGATTCCCGGCGGGATCGCGTCGAATTTCGAGACGGCGGGTGGCAGGGCTGTCGTCGACCTGATCAACGTCGGCGGTGCCGTGACGGGCTATGCCGATATTGCGGCGATAGAAATCCAATTTTCGGAAGTGACGGCGGACCAGCCCTTCATCATCACCACGCTCGGCTTTGAGACGAAATGACTTTAAAGGGTTTTGAACCGCCGTCCGTCGCGCCCAAGACGAAGGCGTCCTCGATCGATGTCGCCAAAATTGATTTAAGCTCGCTTCATTCGCGGATCCGACAGCAATCTGTGTACCAACGAAAGGCTTTTCTAGAGAAGTGCAGGCAACGTTGGCGGCCATCGCAGCAGTGAGCTTGATGGCGGGGCCGGAGCACGGCCGGACCATCCCATTACCGAACCTCTGCCAGGCCGAAATTCCGCGCTGCGGCGAGCCCTGATTGATACCCGCCAACCCGCTGGCCAGCAGCAGCGTGAGATTTCCGCTAGACGAAACCGCCGACGCAGGTGACAGTCGACGCCGACATCTGCGAGGGCAACACGATGATCACGAAATTCGATAGCTCCTATTACGGCACAGTCGACATGGAGAATCTCGGGTACTCCGGCACCCCGATCAACGAACGCCGCTATTCGCAAGCGGAATTGGGCGGCGCGCTGCACAAGGTCGTCGAGTACGCCAAGTGCATGGATGAGCGCGGTTATGACACGCTCTGGATGGCCGAGCACCATTTCCAGCCGGAAGGCACGGAGCTGATCCCGAATCTGCTGATGATGGCGATGCACTTGTGCGGGGTGACGAAGAACCTGCGCATCGGCTGCGGCTTCAATGTCGTGCCGATGTGGCACCCGCTGCGCCTCGCGGAAGATTATGCGATGGCCGACATCCTGACCGGTGGCCGGGTGATCTTCGGTGTCGCGCGCGGCTATCACACCCGGGAGGTCGAGACGTTCGGCGCGCCGCTGCTCGACCAGCAGGCCAACCGCGAATTGTTCGAGGAAGGCGTTGATATCCTGTTCAAGGCGTTCGAGGGCAAGCCGTTCTCGCACAAGGGCAAGTACTATACGATCCCGCCGGAGGTGCCGTATCGCGGCTATACGCTCAAGGAGATCACGCTGGTGCCGGCGCCGGAGCGCCTGCCGGTCGAATGCTGGCAGCCGATCCAGAGCGGCTCGGAGCAGGCCTTCGACTTCATGGCCAAGCACGGCATTTGCGGCATCATCGGCGGCGGCTCTGCCGAGGGCGGCGCCGTCGAGCGGCACATGATCGGCTTCCAAGCTGCCTATGCGCGCCGCGGTATCGAACTTGGACTTGGCGAGCGGCTTGCGCTGGGCTTCCAGTTTCACATCGCAAAGAGCCGCGAAGACGGCATGCGCGAGGCAGCCAAACACTACGAGGAGAACATGAAGATGTTTGGCGAGTTGCGCCTCGTGCGGGCGCTAACCGACGAGCAAATCGCCGCGATGCGCGATCCACAGCTCGCCGCCACGACGAAATTGCCGAGCATAGAGGACGCAGTGAAGGCCGGCGGCTTCCTGACCGGTACGCCCGCCGACATCATCGAGCAATTGAAGGCCGTTGAAAAGCGCTATCCGGGCGTCGACCGGGTGGTGTGCGCCACGCCGCTGGGGACCCCCCTTGAGGTCCAGCTGGAAGACCTGGATCGATTCGCAAAGGAGGTCATGCCCGCCTTCCAAACGACCAAGATAGCCACAGCGGCGGAGTAGTACAGCGCGGGCGGCGCGCCCATGAATCGCACACGCTCGACGCCGTCGGTCACGGTCCACTCGGCGGTTCATCTCGGCTAAGTTTACAGCCGCTATCGGAGGCGCTGCGGATCTGCTGGGAGACGATCGAGGCTAAGGCCAATCCAGCCTTTTGACCCTTTTCGGACCTCCGGCGACATTCGTTCATTGACCGCTTTCGCAGGAACAGTGGCCCGGGCGTCAGCCGGGCGGGGAAAGCCACGCGGCGCGCTAGACGACTCCCTCCTGGCGCAGGCGTTTCGCTTCATCAGGCTCGATGCCGCACAGGGATTCAAGCAGCACGTCGGTGTGCTCGCCCAGCAGCGGCGGACGGCTGACCGCGACGGGTGAATCCGACAGTTTGATCGGGCAGCCGACCGTCTGATAGATGCCGCGGGTCGGGTAGT